>NZ_CAXTBY010000001.1:0-124539 GCF_964242245.1 uncultured Methylobacterium sp.
GTGTTTGCACACGACACAGATGGGGACGGCCAACTGAGGGACTCAAACAGGCTCTTAGGCTTCATCCAAAGCTTGCGAGATCTGGGTCATGGGCATAAGCGGCGATCCTTGACAGAAATCCTATCTCGTGTCTATAACCCCATCACGCGCTGCACGGCGTCGGGGCTGCGTTTCGTCCCGGTGCCGCCGTCAGGAGCCGTCCCGGTGACCGCCGGGTGCGGTCGGCAGTGCGGCGGCCCCCGGGGCGTCGGTCGGTCAGCCGGCGTCGCGGGCATCGCCTGGGGCAGGGGCACCGAGCGGCGGGTTCACCCGCGAGCCGTGTCCCGGAGCCCGACCCCGCGCGAGCGGGGCCGGGCTCGTGCGTTCGCGGAAAGACCCGAGGCGTAACCCTCCGCGCTGCGGATAGGTACGTGACAGGTGTCCGGGGCTTCGGCCTCCTGCTCCGCGACTCGTGGCTACGCGATCGAACAGGCCGCGACGACAAATCGGCGCCGGGTGCCCGCGTTCCGGGGTCCCCTGCACTGCGGGACGCCGGGGAACCGGCTCAAACGCGCATCATCACAGGGTTCCGCGGCGTCCCGCGCCTCCTGTTTCGATGTTTTTGGCCATGCCGCCGGCGAACTCGATTCGCGCGGGGTGGTTTTGGCGTGTCGGGACGCCTCTTCCCTCCCCCGCTGCGGGGGAGGGTGGGCCTCGCGTGAGTGAGGGTCGGGAGAGGGGAGCGCCGCATCCGGAACTGGCGCTCCCCTCTCCCGACTTAGATCCCGGGCCACCCTCCCCTGCGGAGGGGGGAGGGAAGGGCGCGCGACGGTGCGTGTGGTTGACCTTCGCACGCCGGACTGCCATCCGCGCGGGCCAGACGGCGCCGCCCGCCCCCTCGCGCGAAAGACCGCATGACCGACCTTCTCGACACGATCCGCCGGACGCTCGTGCCGATCCACAAGGAGGGCTACCCCTTCATCCTGATCGGCATCGTGCTCACCGTGCTCGCCGGGTACTTCTCGGGGTTCTTCGGCTGGGTGTTCCTGATCCTGACCCTGTGGGTGTGCTACTTCTTCCGCGACCCCGAGCGCATCACCCCCGTGGCCGACGGGCTCGTGGTCTCGCCCGCCGACGGGCGGGTGAACCTGATCGCCACCGTGCTGCCGCCGCCCGAGCTCGACCTTGAGCCGGTGCCGATGACCCGCGTCTCGGTGTTCATGAACGTGTTCGACTGCCACGTGAACCGGGTGCCGGTGACCGGCATGATCGGCCAGATCCACTACACGCCGGGGCTGTTCCTCAACGCCGAGCTCGACAAGGCGAGCGAGGACAACGAGCGCAACGGCCTCGTCATCGAGACGACCCACAAGGGCGCCCCCTTGCGCATCGGCGTGGTGCAGATCGCCGGACTCGTGGCGCGGCGCATCGTCGGGTTCGTGGCGGCCGGCGACCGCTTGAGCGTCGGCGAGCGCTTCGGGCTGATCCGCTTCGGCTCGCGGGTCGACGTGTACCTGCCCGTGGGAACCCGCGTGCTCGTGGGCCTCGGCCAGAAGGCGGTGGCCGGCGAGACCGTGCTCGCCGACCTCGGCGGCGGCCCGGAGCGGGCGTTCCGGCGGATCTGACATGGACGACCTCTTCCCGCCCTTCGAGCCGGACGCGAACGAACCGAAACCCCGGCGGTTCAAGCCGGTGCCGTTCCGGATGATCGCGCCCAACATGATCACCCTGATGGCGCTCTGCCTCGGGCTCACCGCGATCCGGCTGGCGTTCGAGGGCAAGTTCGAGCCGGCGGTGATGGCGATCATCGTGGCCGCCGTCCTCGACGGGATCGACGGGCGGGTGGCCCGCCTGCTGAAGGGCACCTCGCGCTTCGGGGCGGAGCTCGATTCCCTGGCCGACTTCGTCAACTTCGGCTGCGCGCCCGCGCTGATCCTCTACGGCTTCGCGCTGTTCAACCTGCGCTCGGTCGGCTGGATCGTGGCGCTGATCTTCGCCATCGCCATGGCGCTGCGGCTCGCCCGCTTCAACGCGATGCTCGACGATCCCAACCGCCCCGAGTGGAAGAAGGACTTCTTCGTCGGCATGCCGGCGCCGGCCGGTGCGCTCACCGGCCTGCTGCCGCTCTACCTGCACTTCCTCGGGCTGACCTTCGAGCCGTGGGCGGCGCCGGCGATCCTCGTCTACGTGCTGTGCATCGCGCTAATGGTCGTCTCCACGGTGCCGACCTTCTCCGGCAAGACCATGGGCAAGCGCGTGCCCCGCGCCTGGGTGCTGCCGATCTTCCTCGTGGGCGTCGCCGCCTTCGGGATGCTGATCAGCTTCCCGTTCGAGTCGCTGGTTGCGATCAGCGTCGCCTACATCGCCGCGATCCCCGTCGGCGCGGCGCAGTACCGCCGCCGCGCGCGGATCGAGGCGCCGGCCCGCAGCGAACCCGCGGAGGACCCGGCCGCCGCGATCTGACGCGACGCGGCGGTGGATAATTTTCCCTCTCGGTTCGCTTGGGGGCACAGAGTCGTGCAATCTTCAGGGTTCGAGAGCGTTCGGAAACGTTGGGAGGCTGGCTTGTTCGAAGAGTTCAAGACGTTTGCCCTGCGCGGCAACGTGGTCGACCTCGCGGTCGGCGTCATCATCGGTGCCGCCTTCGGCGCCATCGTCACCTCGGCGGTGCAGGACGTGTTCATGCCGATCATCGGCGCGGTCACCGGCGGCCTCGACTTCTCGAACTACTACATCGCCCTCTCGTCCAAGGTGCAGGCGGGTGCCGCCTACGCCGAGGCGAAGAAGCAGGGCGCGGTGGTCGGCTACGGGCAGTTCATCACGGTGGCGATCAACTTCATGATCGTCGCCTTCGTGCTGTTCATGGTCATCCGCGCCATGAACAAGCTCCAGACGAAGGAGGACGCCAAGCCGGAAGCCGTGGCCGAGGTGCCGGCGGAGGTGAAGATCCTCGGCGAGATCCGCGACATCCTCGCGACGCGCCCGACCGCCTGACCTGTCAGGCGGCGGGCGTCTCGTCCGGGTTCACGCCCAGGGCGTCGAGGATGCGGTCGAGCGCCTGCCCGACGGCGCCGGTGCCCTCTTCGTGGGTCTTCATCCGCGTTTCGAGGCGCTCGATCTGCGGCGCGAAGGCGTCGAGGACGGGATCGTCGCCGAGAAAGCGGGGCTTCTCTGCGCCGACCGACAGGACCGACCGCAATTGCTGCCCGAGGTGGTCGCGGACCGGCTCCGGCAGGACGGCCCTCGTGTCGATCGCGTCGTCCATCATCGAATCCCCCTCGCATGAGAGACGACAACGGATGATCGGGCCAAGTGTTGCATGGTCAAACCACGGCTCGTCCCGGCAGAAGCGACATCATCCGGGCTAACCATAGGAAACCCCCGGAGCTGCGCGCTCCGGGGTCTCTGGAGATGCCACACCTCGGCACGGCCCTCGATGCGATCCGTCGAGGATTCCGACGATGCGGTCGCCGCGATCCACGAGGACCGGGTGGTCGTTGACGACGGTCTCGTCCGTCCGCCGTCAGCACGATGGTCTGTGCGACGCAGCGGAGTTTGAGCCGATGACGCACGATCCCCGGAAACGGATGCGTGGAGAAATCCCTTGATCGTGCCCGCGGACCGTCGGCGCAGGGCGTTCGGGGAACCCTCCGCCTCAGGCGTCCTTCGGCATCGCCGACTGGATGAAGCGGTCCGAGCCGAGATCCTCCTCGTCGTAGCCCAGGAGCTCGGCGAGGCGTCCACGGGCGCGGCTGACGCGGCTCTTCACCGTGCCGACCTTGCAGCCCATGATCGTGGCCGCCTCCTCGTAGGAGACGCCCTCGGCACCGACGAGCACCAGCGCCTCGCGCTGGTCCGGCGGCAGCTTGGCGAGTGCGGCTTGCAAGTCTTCAACGTCGAGACGGTCGCCCTGGTGCGGGGCGGTCGCAAGCCTCGCGGCGTAGGAGCCGTCCTGGTCCTCGACCTCGCGCACCCGCTTGCGATGATCCGAGTAGAAGATGTTGCGCAGGATCGTGAACAGCCACGCATTGAGGTTCGTGCCCGGCTGGAAGCGGGCACGGTGCTGCCAGCCCTTCAACAGGGTATCCTGAACGAGGTCGTCCGAACGGGCCGGGTTCGAGGTGAGCGACAGGGCGAACGCACGGAGCGAGGGCACCGCCGCGAGCAGGCCGTTGCGGAACTCGGGCTCGATCGCCTCGCCGCGGGCGCGCAGGACCGCTTCGAGCTTCTCGATGAGTTCGGCGAAGCGAGTCGGCAACTCGGCCTGTCCGAGGGTGTCGTAGGCGCTGCGCAGGTGGTCGCCGAGATGCGAGCGGATGGTGTGCGGCAGGTTCGGGCGCACGTCCGCCATGCCGTCCTTGGGATGGCTCGGAACGATCTCGGTCTCGTCGGGATTCATGGCTCGTCGCACTCTACGGCTCTCAGGGCTCGCGGGAGGTCCAGGCCCACGAAGCGGAATGCGAGCGGACCTCACGTCCGCACCGTTCCTGTTTGGGAGTGTCTGTAGCGTATCGCGCGAGCCCATGCACCCTCGGGGGGGCACCGCACGGTGCCGCTCGGATGCCTGCCTCAACAGGCGTGCGGCGAGACGAGGATTGCCGCCGAGGCGGAGCCCGGCTTGAGCAGGCGGATCGCGCCGTCGCGCAGGGTGAGGACATCGCCGCGGTCGAGGTCAGTCCAGCGCTCGTCGCGGGTCAACGCCTGCGTGGCGATGACGGTCACGACATCCCGCTCGGTCGTCTCCTGTGAGAAATCGACCTGCCAATCCTCGTCGATCAGCGTCGCGGTGCCGAACGGCGCACGGCGCGTGAGGTAGCAGAGCCGCTTGCCGCAATGGGCGTAGAGGGTTCGGCTGTCCGACAGCAGCATGTTGAACACGCCGAGCTTGTGCAGTTCGGCGGAGAGGTCCGCGACCGCGCGGTCGAGGAGAGACGGCCTCGGCAGGGTTCGAAAGCGCGTCTGCAACCCGCCCATCATCCAGCAGAAGGCGTGCTCGCTGTCGGTGGAGCCGATCGGCTGAAAGCCCGACAGCGGCAGCTTCTTGATGCCCTTGAGCTGGCCGTTGTGGGCGAAAGTCCAGCGCCGGCCCCAGAGTTCGCGTGAGAACGGATGGGTGTTCTCCAGGCTGACGCGGCCCCGATTGGCCTTGCGCACGTGCCCGATCACGATGCGGCTCTTGATCTTGTAATTGCGGAGCAGCTTGGCGAGTTCGGACCGCGCGGAGGGTTCCGGCTCGTGGAAGCTGCGGCAGCCGCGGCCTGCGTAGAAACTGATGCCCCATCCATCCGCGTGCGGCCCGGTCTCGCCGCCGCGGCGGGCGAGTGCCGCGAACGAGAAGCGGATGTCGGTGGGCACGTTCGCGCTCATGCCGAGCAGTTCGCACATGGTCTCGGAGGCTTTACGCGTCGGGCCCGTCACCCCCGGTGCGAAGCGATCGCGGCCCGGCGGTCGGGTCGGGTGTAGAGGCGTTTTTGAGCCCGAACAACCGCCGCCTCAGCCACATTCACCGCGCCAGGTAATCCGTCAGCGTCATGCCGATCATGATCGCGACCCAGAAGAACCCGAGCCCGGCGAAGAGCTTCACCAGGGGCGGCTCGTGATGCACCTCCATCGAGACGAGCAGGATGATCAGCGCCATTACCGCGACGACGGCGAGTTCCAGCGCCCAGACGTGCGCGAACGGCAGCGTCGCACCGAGCGTGACGTTGACGGCGAGCAGACCCATCAGCGCGAGGCAGGTGAGCACCGGCGTGCGCAGGTGCTGCCTCAGCGCCGCGCGGTCCTCGGCGGTCAGGGAGGTGAGGAGATTTCGCATGGTCGCCTCACCGATTGACCACGTAGAGGATCGGGAACGCCATGATCCAGATCAGGTCGATGAAGTGCCAGTACAGGCCGTAGACCTCGATCCAGTTCTGGTGGCGCGACAGGAAGCCCGCCTTGGCTGCCATCCACGTCATACCGAGCAGGAGCGAGATGCCCGTCAGCAGGTGGAAGCCGTGCAGCAGGGTCGCCACGTAGTAGAGGTTCACGAACAGGCGCGAGGCCGGGCTCTCGGCCAGCTCATAAGGCCGATGGCTGAGGAACGGCATCATGTGCTCCTCGTAATCGGCGTAGTACTCGTAGCCCTTGAGGAGGAGGAAGAGGCTGCCCAGCGCCGCCGTCGCGAGCATCGCGCGGACCATCGCCCGCTGCCAGCCCAGGCGTGAGAATGCGATGGCCATCGACATGGTGAGGCTCGAGACGATCAGCACGACGGTGTTGACGGCGCCGATCCAGAACTTGAGATGACGGGCCGCCGCGACCGTCGCCTCCGGATGCTGGATGCGCACGATCAGCGCCACGAGGAACAGGGCGGCAAACAGCAGCAGTTCGGTGATGAGCCACGCCCAGATCCCGAGGGTGGCGGCGTAGCGCTGCTGGGCTACGGTCTCGAAATGGTGGGCGCGCTCGACCCCGACGCCCTCGGCGAGCCCCGTGCTCACCGGTGCTGGCTCTTCGTTTCCTGTTCCTGGATCGGGTAATCGTAGGGCACCCGCGGCACCTCCGGCGGGGACACGAAGTTGAGCGTCGGCGGCGGCGAGGCGGTCTCCCATTCCAACCCCTTAGCGTCCCAGGGGTTGGCCTGCGCCTTCTTCCCGAACCACAGGGAATAGACGAGGTAGAGCATCGGGAAGATGTAGCCCGCGGCCAGGATCGTCGCGCCGGCCGACGAGAGCACGTTCAGCAACTGGAACTCGGGCGGATAGGTCGCGTAGCGCCGCGGCATGCCGAGGTAGCCGAGGATGAACTGCGGGAAGAAGGTGAAGTTGAAGCCGACGAAGATCAGCACCGCCGAGATCCGTCCCCAGGCCTCGATGTACATCCGGCCGGTGAACTTCGGCCACCAGAAGTGCAGGCCGCCGAGGAAGGCGAGCACGGTGCCTCCGACCATGATGTAATGGAAATGCGCCACCACGAAGTAGGTCGCGTGGATGTGCTGGTTGATGGCCAGGGTTGCGAGGTACAGCCCGGTGAGGCCGCCGAGCACGAACAGGCCGATATAGCCCATCGCGTAGAGCAT
Source organism: uncultured Methylobacterium sp. (assembly GCF_964242245.1). Classification (NCBI taxonomy): domain Bacteria; kingdom Pseudomonadati; phylum Pseudomonadota; class Alphaproteobacteria; order Hyphomicrobiales; family Methylobacteriaceae; genus Methylobacterium; species uncultured Methylobacterium sp. Next base: position 7,040 of record NZ_CAXTBY010000001.1, read on the forward strand.
CGGCGTGTCGAGGCGGAGTTTCCCCTTATGGATCGTCGCGGTCCAGTTGTAGACCTTCACCGCCGAGGGCACGGCCACCGCGAAGGACAGGCCCGAGAAGGCGAGCGAGGCGAGGTCGCTCTGCCCGTTGACGAACATGTGGTGGCCCCAGACGAAGAACGTCACCGAGGCGAGACCGATCGCGGCGTAGGCCACGAAGCGGTAGCCGAAGAGCTTCTTCTGGGCGAACGCCGGCACGATCTCCGAGATCACCCCCATGCCCGGCAGCACCATGATGTAGACGGCCGGGTGCGAGTAGAACCAGAACAGGTGCTGGAACAGCACCGGGTCGCCGCCGTAGGCCGGGTCGAACACCCCGATGTGGAAGCCGCGCTCCATGATCAGCAGGATCAGCGCCGTCGTGATGACCGGGGTCGCGAGCAGGAAGATCAGGCTGGTGGCGTAGTGCGTCCAGACAAAGATCGGCAGCTTGAACCACGTCATGCCGGGCGCGCGCATGGTGTGGATCGTCACGACGAAGTTCAGCCCCGTCAGGATCGAGGAGAAGCCGGTGATGGTGACGCCGATCAGCGCCGGCAGCACCCAGCCGTTCGAGAACGCGGTCGAGAGCGGCGCGTAGAAGGTCCAGCCGGTGTCGATCCCGCCGAGCACCACGGAGACCATGGTGAACAGCGCGCCGGTCATGAAGATGTACCAGCTCGTCAGGTTGAGCTTGGGGAAGGCGAGGTCCTTGGCCCCGATCATCAGCGGGATCAGGAAGTTGCCGAAGGTCGCCGGAATCGAGGGGATGAGGAAGAACCACACCATCACCACGCCGTGGATCGTGAAGGCCTTGTTGTAGGTGTCGTTGGTCATCACCGCGCCGTTCGGCACGATGAGGGCGAGCCGCACCACCCCGGCCGCCACCGCGCCGACGATGAAGAAGGCGGTGATCGACGCGAGATACAGGATCGCGATGCGCTTGTGGTCGGTGGTGAGGAACCACGAGCGCAGGGTCGACTCCGCGTGCAGGTAATCGGCGGGGCGATTGAGCGTCGCCTCCGGCGCGTGCGGCTCGCGGTTGGCGATGCCGGCGTCGACGGTGCCCGATGCGCTCATGGCGTCGCCCTCTCCGGCTCGATCCCGCCGGCGGTGCGGTAGGATTTCAGGTAGTCGATCAGGCGGCCGAGGTCGTCTTCCGGGATCACGCCCGCGAAGCTCGGCATGATCTGCTTGTAGCCGTCGGCGAGCCGGTTGCCGTTCGGGTTCCGGATCTTCTCGCGCAGGTAGCCGTCGTCGGCCGCGATCGTGCGGCCGCCTGCGAGGTGCACCTCGCTGCCGTAGAGGCCTGCGAGCTTGGGCGCCTTCACCTGCGAGCCGGGGGCGTGGCAGGTGCCGCAGCCGTAGGCGTTGTAGATCGCCTCGCCCGCCGCGACCTTCGACTGCTGCGCGCCCGAGTGCGTGAGCCACTCCTGGTAGTCGCCCTGGCTCATGATGGTGATCTCGCCGCCCATCACCGAGTGGTCGGTGCCGCAATATTCCGAGCAGAAGAGGTGGAAGGTGCCGGGCTTGTCGGCCTTGAACCACAGCTCGGTGTAGCGGTCCGGGAGGGCTGCGACCTGCATCCGGAGCGTCGGAAGGTAGAGGGCGTGGATCACGTCCTGGCTGATGATCCGCATCCGGATCGGCTGGCCCATCGGCACGTGCAGGTCGTTGATCTCGGACTGGCCGGTGGGGTGCTGGAACTTCCACATCCATTGCCGGCCGATCGCCTCGACCACCATCGCGTCGGGCGGCGGGTTCCTCGACTCCACGTACAGCCGCGCGCCCCACACGAAGAAGATCAGCGTCAGCAGGAACGGGATCAGCATCCAACTGATCTCGATGAGGTTCGAGCGGATGCCGCTGGTGTCGCGATCCGCCTCCTTCCCGTCGCGGTAACGGATCGCGAAGTAGCTGATGGCCAGGAACACCGGCACCGTGAGCACCAGCGTGAGCACGGTGAAGGCGAGGATCAGGTAATCGGTCTCGACGGCGACCGCCGAGGCGGACGGCGGCCAGAGTTCGAGCGCGGAGTGCTGCGGGGTCATCTGACCGGCCCTTGATGCCGACGCCTCAGGGGCGGTCCGCCGCGTGAGCGGTGATGGGCCGCCGCCCCTGCCAGGGGCGCGCAACGGGACGCATCCAGGATCGGTGCCGTTGGCTTCATGGGATCACGGGTCCAGCGTCCGGCCGACCGTCAGCCCCATGGCCCGGTCGATCGGGATGCGCGCGCGCCGGCGCGCGGCGTCGGTGAAGCCGTAGCGGTCCAGCTTCGCTGCCTGCTCCGCCTGCTCGCGGTCGATGTCAGCGTAGGGCTTGGCCTGGAGGTTCGGCGCCGGCGGGGCGAGCTGCGTCGTCTGCTGCGGCGTCAGGCTCGGAAGCGCCCGTCGCTGGCTCGCGGCGAACGTACTCATGATCCAGATCATGAGGCCGATGGCTGCGAGCGCCGACAGCATCAGGCCGGCCATCACCAGGGCCGTGTTGCCGACATGAACGTCTGAGGTCTCGTAGCCGGGACCGTCGGACGGGTCGCGGTCCTGCGCAGGATGCTGCGCGTGCGCGGGCCGGGCGTGGCTCCGCCGCAGGGTGAGACCGGCCAGGATGGCCGGGACGAGACCTTGGGTGCGCTCGTTCACGCTCATGCGGCAGCGCTCCGTCGACCGGCGTGAGCCGGCGCCCAGCGCCCGATCATCGGCAGCAAGGCCAGCGCGAGGCACGCGACGCCGAGGCCGGCGAGGGCATCGCTCCAGGCAATGGTGAAGCGATCGCGCAACGCCGGCGAGACGAACCAGAACATCTCGACGGCATGCACCGCCAGCACGGCCGCGGCCAGCACCCGCGTCGTCGCGCGCCCGGGGCGCAGCGTCGCGAGCGCTCCGAGCAGCACGAGGGCGCCGCCCGCGATCGCGAACGACCGGCCGACCGGACCGCCGCGGGCGAAGTACCACAGCACCTCCTCCGGCAGGTTCGCCGACCAGACGATGAGAAACTGGACGAAGTGCAGGAAGGCCCAGAGGCTGAGCAGCACGACCAGCGGCACCAGCCGATCGCGGCCGGCGACGGCACGGCCGCGCCCGGTCGGCGTCGGCTCCTCCGGCGCGAGCAGGATCGCGGCGGCGAGCGCCAAGCCGCTCCAGGCGGTCATCACCAGCAGACCTTCCAGGCTGGAGCCGAGGCGATGGTCCAGGGACGCGACGAGGTCGGTCACCGCCAGCGTGCCGATCACCGCGTGCAGACCGACGCCGGACACCGTGCGCCCATCGCCGGTCCCGTCGGCGGGAGCGGCAAAGCGCATCGCGAGCCAGACCCAGGCCGCCATGTAGGCGACCACGCGGAGGGTGAAGAACGGCACGGTGAACCAGACCGCACCGAGCGGGGTCTCCGGCGCGCGATGGCTCCACGGATAGATCAGGCCGATGCCGACGAGGACGGGCAGGCCGAGGATCGCGGCGACCGGCATCAGCGCGACGAGACGGCGCAGCGCCGTCGACAGTTCGCCCTCGCCGCGGTCGTGCTGCCGCAGACCGAAGCGCTCCATCACCATCGCGATCGGCAGTCCGCCCGTCGGCAGCGCGAGCAGGATCAGCCAAGCGGCGAGGTAGGAGCCGACCGTGCTGCGCCAGCCGTCGAGAAGGACCGCGAGCGCGAGGGCCCCGACCCCGACGACGATGGCCCCCGCGGGGCGGCGGCCGGCGGCGATGGTGTCGGCGGCGGTCACTGCGACGCCTCCAGCTTGGTGCGATCCTCGGGCGGCAGGCTCGCGACCTCGGCGTTCTGGCTCAGTTGCAGGGCACGCACGTAGGCCACGATCGCCCATCGATCGGCAGACGGGATCATCTGGGCCATCCCGTACATCGCCCGATGCCCCTGCGAGACGGCTTGGTAGAGTTCGAAGCCCGTGGCCGCCCGCAGGCGGTCGGAGGCCAGCGATCCGGCGGGCGGGAAGCCGCGCGCGACGATCATGCCGCCGCCGTTGCCGCTGTCGCCGTGACAGGGCGTGCAGAAGATGCCGTAGCGCTCATGCCCCCGCGCCAGCAGGCTCTCGGTGATCGTCGCCGGCTGAGGTGCTGCCCGGGCCGGGTCGTCCCGCGGCACGCTGCCGGCGACCGGCTGGCGCATGGTCAGGGCCTGCGGGAAGAAGCTGTTCTTGTCCCAGTTCTTGGCGCGGGGCTGGTCGGTCATGTTGGCCTCGCCGCAGGCCGCGAGCGGCAGCAGGACGAGGATGGCCAGCGCACGGATCATCGCGGGATCCGCCGGACGTCGAGGGGACGCCCGGCCTCCGCCGGGAGGTTGGCGAGCTTGCGGACGATGCGGTCGGCGTTGAAGCCCTCGCCCCGGGCCTCGGCCGACAGGAAGAACCGATCGTCGGTGGTGCGCAGGAAGCCGGGGATGTTGAAGGCGGGATGGTTCAGGCGCGGGAGCCGGTTCAGGACGAGCAGGGCGAGGTGGATCGCGATCGTGCCGCTCATCATCGCGAAGGACAGGCTCGGCACGACGAAGGAGGGCCACGACAGGCGCGGACGGCCGCCGATCAGGAAGACGTAGTCGTAGGCCGTGGCGTAGATGCACATGCCGAAGAAGCCGGCCCCGCCGAGCAGCGCTCCGAGGATCGCGTAGGGGCGGATCGAGCGGCCTTCGAGCCCGAGCGTGCGCAGGACCCGCGGCATCGGCACCGGCCCGTGCGCATCGAGACGGGCGGCTTCGCCGCTGGCCGCGGCCACCGCCTGCGTCGCGGCCACCAAGTCGATCTCCGAGGCGAAGGCGGCGCTGACGCCCCAGAGCGGAGCGTCCTCCGGGACGTCCTGCTGGACCTCGTCCGGATGGCCGCGGGCATCGGCAACCGACTGCTCCTCGGTGGCGCGTGCGGCCGGGGCCGAGGCGAGCGCGAGGCGGCGCGACTCGGTGATCGAGACCACCGGCAGGTAGCGCAGGAACAGCAGCAGCAGCGTCAGGAACAAGCCGATGGAGCCGGCGAACGTCGCGATGCCCCAGATCGTCTCCGCGTAGTTCAGCCGCGAGGAGGGGAGGAAGTCCTGCGTCAGCGTGACGACCAGGACCGAGACGTGGTCGGCGTAGGCGCCGACGGCGATCAGCACGCCGATCGCCGCGATGGCGGCCATCGAGCGCCGGGCGCGGGGCAACCAGAACGCCTGGGCCGGCAGCAGCAGGCAGGTCACCACCGTCCAGAACGCCCAGGCGTGATCGCCGGTCATCCGCCGCACCAGCACGCCGCGGGCGAGCCTGTCGCCGTGCAGGAACGTCGAGAAGAACTCGGTCGCGTAGCAGTACAGGCTGGCGCAGCCGAGGCAGAGCATCAGCCGGGCGAGGATGTCGAGGTGCCGGGGCGTGATGAGCGCATCCAGGCGGTAGACCACGCGGATCAGCACGACGATCGCCGCCGTGACGCCGACCCCGGAGAAGACCGCGTTCACGAGGAACGTGACCGGGACGATGGTGTCGTGCCAGCCCGGCATCACCGAGCCGGCCAGCATCACCGACGCGCCGGTCTGGAGGGAGACCACCAGCAGCACGCCGAGGAGCGCGATGGTGCGGTAGGCCTGGGCCCAGAGCTGCCAGTGGGCGGCCGATCCGCGCCAGCCGGAGGCGACGATGCCGTAGACCTGCGCCTTGAGCCGGGCGCGCTTGCGCGTCACCCCGTGCGCCGACTCCTGGGCGAGGGCATCCTCGACGGCGCGGTCGCGCAACGCCGCGAGGTCCGGCAGCAGGCCGATGTACCAGATGCTGACGCAGACCACGAGGTAGGAGATGATGTCGATCGCGTCCCAGAGCAGCGGCGAGCGGAACTGCGGCCAGAGGTCGTAGGTGTTCGGATAGGGCAGGTTCCAGAAGAAGAACCACGGCCGGCCGAGGTGGATGATCGGGTAGAGGCCGGCGGCCATGGTGCAGACGAGGGCCGCGGTCTCGGCGACCCGGTTGACGGCGCTGCGCCACTCGGCACCGAGGAGAAGCAGCAGGGCCGAGACCAGCAGGCTGCCGCTGGCGACCCCGATCCACCAGTCGTAGCTCGCGATGTCGAGCGCCCAGACGACGGCGTTGTTGTTGCCCCAGACGCCGACGCCGGTGAACAGCAGGTAGGTAAGCACGCCGAGGAAGACGCCGAGAAGCATCAGCGACCCGGCAAAGGCGATCCACCAGCGCCCGTTCATCGGGTGGCGCAGGGGAATGGCGGTCACCGCGCGGCCGATGCCGCGCACGGTCTCCCCGGGGCTGATCAGACCGCTGCCCGGCGTGGGCTGAAGCAAGGCTCCGGACACCGGCTCAGCCTTCCTGCGCGGGCGCGAGGCTCGCGAGATAAGTGGTCCGCGGGCGGGTGTTCAAGTCGCCGAGCAGCGCGTAGTTGCGTCCGTCGCTCCGCGCCTTCGCGACGCGGCTGTCCGGGTCGGACAGGTTGCCGAAGGTGATCGCCCGGGTGGGACAGGCGCCCTGGCACGCGGTCTCGACCCTGCCGTCGGGGATCGGCGCGTGCGCGTCCTTGGCGGAGTCGATCCGCGCCGCCGCGATCCGCTGCACGCAGTAGGTGCACTTCTCCATGATGCCGCGGGCCCGCACCGATACCTCGGGGTTGCGCTGCTGCTGCTGCACCGCCGGCATGCCGCCGGTGTAGTCGAGGTAGTTGAAGCGGCGGACCTTGTAGGGGCAGTAGCTCTGGCAGGTGCGGGTGCCGACGCAGCGGTTGTAGACCTGGAGGTTCAGGCCCTCGCCGTCGTGGATCGTCGCCTCGACCGGGCAGCCGACCTCGCACGGCGCGTTCTCGCAGTGCATGCAGGGCACGGGCTGGAAGTGCGTGCCGGGCGCGTCGAGTCCGCCCGAGAAGTAGCGGTCGACCCGGAGCCAGCCCATCCAGCGGCCGCGCTCCACCTCCTCGCGGCCGACCACGGGGATGTTGTTCTCCGACTGGCAGGCGGTGACGCAGGCGTTGCAGCCGGTGCAGGCGTCGAGATCGATCACCATGCCCCAGGCGGGTTGCGGGCCGCGCTCGGCCGCGGCCGGCTTCGGGTAGAACGAGGCCAGTTCGTAGGCCTTGGTGTCGCCCGCCGGATCGGCGCCCTCGCGCTGCACCCGCACGAGGTCCTGCCCCTCCATGGTGCCGAGATCCTGGGTGGTGGCCGGCATGCGGCGCCTGCCCGTCCTCGCCAGGCGAGCCCCCATCAGCGTCCACGGGTCGGCTCTCGGCCTCAGGACGTTGGCGGCGTAGCCCAGGCCCTTCGAGAGGTGGTCCGGAACGTTGCGGCCGTAGCCGAGGCCGAGGGTGATCGTGTTCTCCGCCTGTCCCGGCATGATCCAGGCCGGCCCCTCGACCCCGCGCCCCTCCGCCTCGATCCGCACGATGTCGCCGTTGGCGAGCCCCTCGCCCTCGGCGAGCCTGGGGCTGACGCCGATCACGTTCTCCCAGACGATCTTCGTGAGCGGCTTGGGCAGTTCCTGAAGCCAGCCGAGATCGGCCAGCGTGCCGTCCCACAGGGTCGGATCGGGGCGGAACACCACCTCGATCGCGGCCGGCCCCGCGGCGGCCGGCAGCATCGGCACCGCCCGGGTCAGGGTTACGTTCTCGGTCTTCGACGCGCTGTCGGGGAGGAATCCGAGGCGGAGCGCCTCGTCGAAGCGGGCCTGGAAGGCCGCATCGTCCTCACCGTCGCCGCGCACTTGCGCCTTGAGGAGGCTCAGGCCGTCGCCGGTCTCCCCGCGGTCGAGGAAGGCCAGCAGTTCGTGGGCGGACTGGCCGTTGTAGAGCGGCGCGACGGTCGGCTGGATCAGGCCGACCGTGCCGTCGAGCGAGCGGGCGTCGCCCCAGGATTCCAGCGGGTGGGCGAGCGGCAGGTGCCAGTCGGCGTACGCTGCGGTCTCGTCGTAGTACGGCCCGGAATGGATCTTGAGCGGCACCCGCTCCATGTGCTGCGCGAAGTCGAGGGCGCCGGGCGCCTCGTAGACCGGGTTGACGCCGAGCACGATCAACACCTTGACCGAACCCGCCGCCATCGCGTCGCCGAGCTCGGCCGGCGTGCCGGCACCGCTCATCTGGGCCGGCTCGGTGTGGCGCACCGTCCGACCGGTGTTGCCGAGCGCGCCGTTGAGCCGGTGGACGAGCGCGTGCAGCCCCGGCGATCCGGTCAGGCCGGCGCTGACGATGCCGGTCCCGCGCGCCGCGTTCAGCGCGGACGAGGCCCGCTTCATCCATCGCACCCGCGCATCGTCTCCGGAGGGAGCCGCGCCGCCCTCGGCCATGGCGAGGAGGTCGCGGGCAAGCGCCTCCAGGCCCGCGGCCTCGACGGCCAGCGGGAAGTCGGCCTTGGCGCTGGTCAGCGTCGGCGTCGGCGCCGCCGCGTGCAGGGTGAGGAGGCTGCCCGCCGCGTGCGACGCGCGGCGCGCGTCGATCCAGCGGCGCGACAGGCCGGCCTGCCCGGGTCCCATGTCGAGGAAGTCGCCGTCGAGGGAGACGATCGTCTTCGCCCGCGCGAAATCCGGCAGGGTCTCGACCGGCCGGCCGTAGGCCGACTTGGCGCCCTCGTAGGTTCCGTCCCGCCCGACGCCGGCGCTGACGTACCAGCGCAGACCCGGATAGGTCCTGCGCATCCGCCCGATCTCGGCGGCGAGCGAGGGCGAGGTGATCGGACCGGTCAGCAGCGCGAGGTCGCCGCCGCCCGTCGCCTGCCAGAGCGATCGCTGCGCCAGCATCGCGCCGCGGAACGCCGCCCACGAGCTCGGCCGGCCGAGGTGCTGCACCGCCTGGCTGCGGAACGGATCATACAGGCCCAGCACCGAGGCCTGCGCCATCACGTCCGTGCCGCCGCGGCTCCAGGGATGGTCGGGATTGCCCTCGATCTTCAGCGGACGACCGTTGCGCGTGGTGACGAGGATGCCGTTGGCGAAGCCGTCGAACAGCGCCGAGGACGCGTAGCTGAGCGGGGCTCCCGCCACGATCCGCTCGGGCGCGCTGACGTAGGGCAGCTCGTAGCGGCGCCCGTCGCTCGATCCGCAGGCCGAGAGGCCGGCCAGCGCGAAGGAGGCCGCCATCAGCTTGAGGAAGCCGCGCCGCTCCGGGGCCGCGGCGAGCCGCGCGGCGGCGGGAAATTCGGCTTCGAGGTAGCTGCGGAACTCCAGCGTGTCGGCCACCGCATCGAGGCTGCGCCAGAACGCCGGCCCGTCGCCGGAGGCGAGGCGGGCACGGATCGCTCCGAGGTCGTGCGCGCTTGCCATCAGCGGTGACAGATCGCGCACTCGGTGAGGCGCTCACCGCCCTGGATGTGGTTGTGCGCCACGAGCTGCGGCCCCAGCGTTGCCTGATCCGCGGGCGGCTTCCAGTTCATGTTCCAGACCTGATCCTGGGTGCGGACGTACTTCTCGGGATTGCGGTGGCAGTCCAGGCAGAAGCCCATCTCGAAGGCGTTGGCGCGATAGGTCATCTGCATCGTCGTCACGTCGCCGTGGCAGGTCGAGCAACCGATGCCCTTCGTCACGTGCACGGAGTGGTTGTAGTAGACGTACTGCGGCAGCTTGTTCAGCCGCACCCACTGCAGCGGCTCGTTCCGGGCAAGGCTGTCGCGCACGGGCTTCAGCATGTCCGACCCGGTCCAGATCTGCGAGTGGCAGGTCATGCAGGTGTAGGTCGGCGGGATGCCGGCGCTCGCCTGCGTCTCCACCGTGGTGTGGCAGTAGCGGCAATCGACGCCGAGCTCGCCCGAATGGTGCTTGTGGCTGAACGGCAGGGGCTGGGGCGGCGCGATCCCGACGCCGGTGACGTAGTCCGAGCGCACGATGCCGGCCGCGACCAATGGGATGCCGGCGAGGCAGGCGACGCCGGTGAAGAGGGCGAGACGATAGAGGGCGTCCGCCCCCGGCGAGAAGAGCTGCGCCATCAGGCCCTGCCCGTCGCCGGCGAGGCCCGCGCGGCGCGTTCTGGGGGAAGCTTCGCCAAGCCGGTGGACTCGCTGCTCGTGGGAGGCTGTGTCGGGACCGGGTGGAGAGTGAGGCTGTTTGCGATGCGAAAGCAATGCGACCGAGCTTCGCCCTCGCGGGCGATGCACGCGCCTCCATGGAGCCGTTCCAAAGTATGCGACGGCCTGCCGCGGCGGCGCGCCGGGCAGGCGTTACCGGCCGGTGCGCCGCCACGCTTTGCGCGGGCTTGCCGAACGCCTAAGCGAGGAACGATCCGGGCTTGGGACGCCGCGCGGCCGGGCGCGGTGCGGGGTTTCGTCGACGGCATGAGGGGTCATGGAGTCTGATCCGATCGTCCTCGCGTGGCGCGCGGGACGCGGCCGCCACGCCGCCGCCGTCGCGCTCGCCCTCGGCGGCGGCGGCCCGCTCTGTATCCTGGCGCTCCTCTGCCTGCGCGACCTCGTTCACGCCCTGGGGCGCGACGAGGTCGCCGCGCTGCCGTTCCTGCGCCTCGCGCTTCCCGCCGCCTCGGGCGATCTCGTCTTGGCGCCCGGCTGGAACCTTCGCCCCGTCGATCTCGAACTCGTCGCCTTCCTCGGCCTCGCCGTCGCCGCGCTCGCCCTGGCCGCGCTCGGCTGGTTCGTCGCGGGCCTGTGCGTCTCGGCGCAGGGGCGAGCCGTGAGCGTCCTGCGCGAGGCGGCGACCGCGGCGATCCTTGAAGCCCCTCCCGGCGCCCGCGACGAGGCCAAGAGCCTCGCCGGCCTCGTCGGGCAGGCGCTGGTGCGGGTCGACGGGCTGCTCGCGATCGGCATCCTGGTTCCGGTGATGGCGTCCGGTGCGATCCTGCTGGCGCTGGCCGGCGCAGGATTGGCAGCGCCCCGTCTCGTTCCGACGGCGGCGGTCGGTCTGCTCGCCGCAGGCCTTGCCCGGTTCCTGGTCCTGCGTCGGTCGGCCGCGCGAAGCACCTTGCGGCTTCGCACCGGCGGCCTCGCCGAGCGCACCCTCGGGGACCTCGTTCGGCGAATGCCGGCCGTGCGCATCCACGGCTCCGGCGCCCTGGAACGCGTCCGCATCGCGGAGAAGGCGGCGGCGACCCGCTCCGCCCTGGCACGAGCCGAGGCGCAACTCGCCTACGCCCGCGCCCCGTCGCTCGCGCTCGCCGTGATCCTGCCCGCCATCGCCGCCGGCACGGCCCTGTGGCACGGCGGCGGGGAGGGCGGACTTCCCGCCCGCGCCGTCGACCCCGCCGCGCTCCTGGCGGCCGCGGGCGCCTTCGCCATCGCGGCCATCCTGATCGCGCTGACGCTCCACCTGTGGATCGTGCGCGACGCCGTGGCGCCGGTCTTCGCCGAGATCGCGCGCACGATCGCGGGCCTGGAGAGCCGCCGCCCGCGCAGCAGCGGGACCGGAGCCGCGTTCCCGCGTTCCGGCGAACTCGCGGTGCGCGGCGTCGGCGCCTACGACGCGGCGACCGGCGAGCGGCTCTCCGGCGTCGACGTGGCCCTGGCGATGCCCGCGCACGTCGCGATCACGGGCGGTCGCGGCAGCGGCAGCCGGGTGCTTGCCGCGATCCTCGCCGGGCAGGTCGCGCCGACGGCGGGCACCGTCACCTATGCCGGCCAGGATCTGCGCGGGTTCGATCCGTCCGAGCGCGCCCGTCGGATCGCCTTCGCGTCGGGCGAGGCGATCCTGGTCGAGGGAACCCTGCGCGCGAACATCCTCTACGGCGCCGGCACCACCGCGCCGGACGAGGCCGCCTTCGTCGAGATCCTGCGGATCACCGGCCTCGACGCGTTCGTCTACGCCCGCGGCCTGATCGGGCAGGTCGATCCGGCCGCCGAGCCCGCGCTTGCCCGGTCCCTCGTTGCGGCGCGTGCCACCGTGCGCGCCTTGCTCCGTGCGGAGGGCGCCGAGCGCCTCGTCGAAGCGTTCGATCCGGACCTCTACGGCCACCAAGCCACGGTCGGCGAGAACATCCTGTTCGGCGAGGCAGTGGGCGCCACCTTCACCCTGAAGCGCCTCGCGCGGCACCCTTACCTGCGGGCGGTGCTGGAGGCGGAAGACCTCGTCAGGCCTCTGACCGAGATCGGCCTGTCGGTCGCCCGCAGCACCGTCGAGATCTTCGCGGAACTGCCGAACGACCATCCCCTGTTCGACGCGTTCTCGCTCTTCCCGGCCGACGAGCGCGGCTACTTCGAGGATCTCGTCGTGCGCCAGCCCGGCGCCGCGTCCCTCCGGCGGGGTCCGGCCGGGCAGCGCGACCGGGAGCGGCTGATCGGTCTGGCCCTGCGCTACAGCGAGACCCGCCACCGCTTCGGCCTGATCGACGGCCCGTTCGAGGAACGCCTCGTGGCCGCCCGCCGCTCCTTCGCGCGGATGCTGCCGCCGCACCTCTCCGGCGCGGTGGAGTTCCACGATCCCGCCCGGATCAACCCGGCGGCCAGCCTTGAGGAGAACCTGCTGTTCGGGCGCGTCAGCCACGGCGAGGCCGGAGCGGAGGCGCGGGTGCGCGCGATCGTGCGCCGGGTGCTGACGGAGGAGGGCCTCGAGAAGTCGGTCTACCGCCTCGGTCTCGACAGCCGGGTCGAGCCGGGCATCGCGGGAACCGGCACCGGACTCGGCGAGGGCGCGATTCCCGCGGCGACGCGGGTCGCGATCGACCTCGCCCGGTGCCTGATCCGGCAACCCGACATCGCGGTCGTCGCGATTCTGCTGGACGAGCGCAAGCCCGCGCAGATTGCCGATCGCCTCACGCGCCTGCGCGCCGCGCGCCGCGGGCGCGGCCTGATCGTCTGCCTGCCCGCTGCCGCCGAACTCGACGCGCTCGATGCCTTCGATGCGGTGATCGCCGTCGAGAACAGCACCGTGAACCGTCCGGCAGAGGCACGTCCTGCGCGCGCCCTCGCACCGGCGTGAGGCCACACCCGCGCCGCATTGGCTGCACAGGCTGCGACCTCGCGCCCGCGCCGCGGTGTGCCCTGAAGTCGCGTCGATGCGCGACCGTAGACCGCCGCGGGCCATCGATGCGTCCAGTCTTCCTCCTGCGAGCGGTCACCGCCGCCTGGCTCCTGCCGGCGCTGGCGGGCGCGGCCGCGGCCCAGAACGCCAAGGCCGAGGCGCCGATCCCGCCGGCCACGCTGGCGGTGATGGCGGCCAACGGCACGAGCGCCGCGGCGCCGGTGCTGTTCCGGGCCTACAAGAAGGAATCCGAGATCGAGGTCTGGAAGAAGGCGGCCGACGGCCGCTTCGTCCTCATCAAGACCTTCCCGATCTGCCGCTGGTCCGGCCAGCTCGGGCCCAAGCGCAAGAACGGCGACCGGCAGACGCCCGAAGGGTTCTACACGGTGCCGCGGCGCCAGATGAACCCGAACTCGCACTACTACCTCTCCTTCGACGTCGGCTATCCCAACGCCTACGACCGGGCCCACGGCGGCACCGGCTCCGCGGTGATGGTGCACGGCGTGTGCTCGTCGATGGGGTGCTTTGCCATGATGGATCGCACCGTGGCCGAGATCTACGCCATTGCCCGCGACGCGCTGAACGGCGGGCAGGCGGCGTTCCAGTTCCAGTCCTACCCGTTCCGGATGAGCGCCGAGAACATGGCCCGCCATCGCACCGATCCGAACATCGCGTTCTGGCGCGAGTTGAAGGCCGGCGCCGACCGCTTCGAGGCGACGGGGGACGCTTTGCAGGTCGGCGTGGAGGGCGGCCGCTACGTCTTCGCACCGTCCGGGGACCCCGCCAAGGAGGCGGCGGTGGCGACCCGCCGCGCCGCGGAGGAGGCGCGGATCGCCGCCCTCGTCGAGGAGGGCGCGCCGGCCGTGCGCACCACGTACTCCGACGGCGGCCAGCACGCGTTCTGGGCCTCGCTCGCGGCCAAGGGCGTCTCGCTCGGCGAGGTCAGCCGGCCGGAGGCCTTGGCGTTTGCCGGGCAGGAGGTGGTCGTGATCCCGGGGCGCCGCCGCCCGGTGCCGGTGCCCGAGGCGGTCTGGGCATCGTGGATCGCGCCGGCCTCGGCGTTCTCGTTCACCCGCATGGCCGGGTTCGTGCCGGCCTACGAGCGGGCGGGCGATCCGTTCGCCGGTCTCACCGCGCGCTACGCCGACAGCCTGCCGCGCATCCTCCGGTCGAGCGAAGGCGGGACTTCTCCGCCGAGGCCGATCCCTACCGGAACGCTTGCCCTGGCCGATCGTCCCTGATCGTTCCCGAAAGACCGGACTTCGATGGGACTTACCCCGTGTGCGGCCCCGCACATCACGGGTTTGGAGCCCCACCCATCTCAACCTTCGACACAGGGCGGCAGGTCATGATCCCCTGGCCGCCCGCCGCAGCGGACGCATTGACGCCGGAGCGGAGAACGGTTCCAGATCCGAGAGGATCGGACCATCTGACACGAAAACGACCCGCGATGACGATGTCCAACTCTCTTTCCGTGGACGACAGCCTCCTGCTGCGATTCTGGGGCGTGCGCGGTTCCACGCCCGTGAGCGGCCCCGACTACGTCGAGTTCGGCGGCAGCACCCCGTGCCTGGAGGTGCGCTGCGGACAGCGCCTGTTCCTCGTCGATGCGGGCTCCGGCCTCTACAATTGCGGCCAGCATCACCGGGCGGACCTGCCGAAGACGATCGATCTCCTCTTCAGCCACCTGCACCTCGACCACACCGGCGGCCTGCCGTTCTTCAAGCCGGCGGTGTTCGATCCCGAGCGGGTGATCAACACCTATTGCGGCAACCTCGACGGGCAATCGGCCGAGGATGCGCTCGGCCGGCTCTACGCGCCGCCACTGTTCCCGGTCACCCTCGACATCCTGCCCTGCACGTTCAAGCATCACGGCTTCCGGGCCGGCGAGAGCCTGACCCTGGAAGACGGGACGCGCGTCGACACGATCCTGCTCAACCATCCGCAGGGCTCGGTGGGATACCGCTTCGCGCACGCGGGCAAGCGCCTGTGCATCGTCAGCGACGTCGAGCACACCGATCCGTGGCCGGACCCGGCCCTGATGCGCTTCGTCGCGGGCGCCGACCTCATGGTCTACGACGGCATGTTCACCGACGGCGAGTATCCCACCTGCCGCGGCTGGGGCCATTCCACGTGGCAGAAGGGCGTCGAGCTGGCGCAGGCGGCAGGCGTGAAGGGGCTCGCGATCATCCACCTGCATCCCTGCCATTCCGACGCCACCCTGCGCGCCATGGAGGCCGACATGCAGGCGATCATGCCGAGCGCCTTCATCGCCCGCGAGCGCCAGAGCGTTCAGGTGGGCGCGGTGGCGGCCCCGCGCCGGGCCGCGCCCCTGGTGCGGATCGCCTGAGCGCGGCGGCCGGAAACCACGGTCGGCTTCAGGCCGCTCCCTCCTCCCGGCCGACGCGGCTGTGGGCACGGCTCCAGCCGAAGTAGATCGCCAATCCGATCACCAGCCAGACCACGAGGCGCAGCCACGTCTCGCCGTCCAGCGACACCATCATCGCGCCGCAGGTGAGGATGCCGAGGATCGGCACGAGCGGCACCAGCGGCGTGCGGTAGTCGCGCTTGGCCTCGGGCTGGGTGCGCCGCAGGATGATGACCCCGAGGCAGACGATGATGAAGGCCAAGAGCGTCCCGATGCTCGTCATGTGGCCGAGCTGCGTGATCGGCAGGAAGCCGCCGAGCGCGCCGGTGAACGCCATGAAGAACAGGTTCGAGCGGTAGGGCGTCTTCCAGGTCGGGTGCAGCTTCGAGAACAGGCCCGGCAGCAGGCGGTCCTTCGACATGGTGTAGAACACCCGGCTCTGCCCGAGCAGCAGCACGAGGATCACGGTGGAGAAGCCGGCGATGACGCCCAGCGTCACGAGGCTCTTGAGCCAGGGGAACGGCGTCTGGCCGATGGCGGTGTTCACCGGCGCCCCGTCGCCCTTCATCGCGTCGTAGTGGACGAGGCCGGTGAGCACGCCCGCGAACAGGATGTAGATCACCGTGCAGATCGCCAGCGACCCGAGGATGCCGATCGGCATGTTGCGCTGGGGGTTCTCGCATTCCTGCGCCGCGGTGGAGACCGCGTCGAAGCCGATGTAGGCGAAGAACACCACGCCCGCCGCCCGCATGATCCCGCTCCAGCCGTACTCGCCGAAGGTGCCGGTGTTCTCGGGGATGAACGGCACGTAGTTTTCCCGCTTCACGTAGAAGGCGCCGAGTCCGATCACCACGGCGACGACGGCAAGCTTCACCATCACGATCGCCGCGTTGACCTTGGCCGACTCGCTGATCCCGACCATCAAGAGCCACGAGGCGGCGCAGATGATCAGGATCGCCGGCAGGTTGACGAGGCCGTGGCCCGTCGTGCCGTCGGCGAGCGTGTAGGTCTCGAACGGCGAATGGACGAGCCTAGCGGGCAGGTCGACGCCGACCTCGTGCAGGAAGCGGACGACGTACTGCGACCAGCTCACCGAGACCGTGGCGGCGCCGACCGCGTACTCGAGCACGAGGTCCCAGCCGATGATCCAGGCGACGAACTCGCCCATGGTGGCGTAGGCGTAGGTGTAGGCCGAGCCCGCCACCGGGATCATCCCGGCGAGCTCGCTGTAGCACATGCCCGCGAACGCGCAGCCGATCGCGGCGATGGCGAACGAGATCACCACGGCGGGACCCGCGTGCTCGGCGGCCGCGATGCCGGTGAGCGAGAACAGGCCCGCGCCGATCACCGCGCCGATGCCGAGGCCGATGAGGCTCCACGGGCCGAGGGTGCGCTGCAAGGTGTTCTCGCCGGCCTCCGCGTCGGCGTTGAGGCGCTCCAGCGACTTCGTCCGGATCAGGTCGTGGGCTACGCCGGCCGCCATGGTGTCCGTGCCTTTCTGGTCCGTCGGATCGACAGGCTGAACGGGATGCGCCCTTCGTGCCAGCGCATCGCAAGATCGGGTTCACCGCGTCCGCGCGGCACCGATCGCACCGGCAACCAGGGGCGCGAGGATCGCCTCGGCGGCATGGGTGACCGCCGTCCCCGCGGCCCCGGGCGTCCCTGCGTCGAAGGGCGGATGCGGTGCGTACTCCGCGACGAGCTGGCCGGTGCGGGCGTAGTCGTCGCCGCGCAGGCGCGCGGCCAGGCTCAAGGCGAAGTCGAGCCCGGCCGAGATGCCGGCGGCGGTAACCCGGTTGCGGTCGAACACCACGCGCGCGTCCACCGGCACGGAGCCGAGCAGCGGCAGTACGGCCTCCCGCACGCACCAGTGCGAGGTGGCGCGGTATCCCGCGAGCAGGCCGGCCGCGCCGAGGATCAGCGAGCCGGTGCAGGCGCTGGTGACCCAGGCCGCCCGCGCTGCGCGGTCGCGCAGGAACGCGAGCGTCGCCGCATCGCGCATCTGTTCCGGGGTGCCGTCCCCGCCGGGCACGAACAGCACGTCGAGGTCGCCCGGGCAGGTCGCGAAGGTCGCGGTGGCGACGAGGCTCAGGCCGGTATCGCTCGCGACCGGGCCCGCCTCCCGCGCGACGAGGTGCAGGCTGCCCGGAGCGAGGCCGGCGAGGATCGCCTGCGGGCCGGCGACGTCCAGCGCCGTCATCCCCGGGTAGAGCAGCATGGCGATGCGAACCGGCTGGCCTTCGGGGATCATCGCCGGTTCGGCGCGGGCTTGGATGGGGGCTGCGCCGAGCGAGGCGGCGGCGATCGCGGACGCGACGAAGTCCCTGCGGTTCATCGCGGGGCTTCGGCCGCCGCGGCACCCGTGCGCATCCCGCGTCCTCACACCGCCCAGCCGGCCTCGCGGTAGGCCCCGTCCCAGAACATCCATTCGAGGCGGGTCGCGTGGGTGAAGGTCCGGTGCATCCGGGCGCGCAAGGTGGGCGAGGCCTCGCGTGCCGCGGCGTCCGTCGCCGCGATCATCCGGGCGACGGCGTCGGCGAAGTCGGCGCCCGCGTAGGTGTCGATCCAGGCCCGGTAGGGATTGTCGCCGGCGGCCCGCGCGTGGATGTCCCGGCCGATCTCGGCGTAGATCCAGAAGCACGGGAGGAGGGCGCCGAGGAGAACCTCGTAGGGCTCGGCATGGGCCGTCGCCACGAGGTAGGAGACGTAATGGTCGCAGGCCGGCGAGAGCGGCGTCGCCGCGAAGGTCTCGGGCGCGATCCCGTAATCGCGGAAGAAGCCGCCGTGCAGGGCTCGCTCGACCACGATGGCCTCCTGCGCGGCCTGGGAGAACAGCACGATGCCCTCCGGCTCGGGCGCCTTGGCGGCGGCGAGGCTGAGCGCCCGCCCGAAGCCGATCAGGTAGTGCGCGTCCTGCACGATGTAGTGCTTGAAGCGGGACCGACGCAGCGTGCCAGCGGCCAAGTCCGCGTTGAACGGCATCGTGCGGATGGTCTCGTAGAGGCTGGCGTTCGCCGCCCAGGCCGCCTGCGAGAACGCATCAACCTTGGCATCGGCCATCGCCCACCCTCCCGGCGTCTCAAGAACCGCAACGCCAAGCCGCAAGGAATCAGCCCTGGCGCTGCGCCTGGGTGACGGCCACGTGGATCAGCTCGGCTAGCGTGCGCACGCCGAGCTTCTGGCGCATCTGCGAGCAGGCATTGGTCACGGTCTTGTAGCTCACCGAGAGGTCGGCGGCGATGGCGCCGTAGGACTTGCCCTGGGCGAGGCGCGCGAGGATCTGCTGCTCGCGCGGGGTGAGCTGCGTCTCGGGGGCGCGCCGCGCGTCGGTGCGCAGCATCGCGACCTCGGTTGCCAGCCGCCGGTCGAGGTGGACCTCGCCGGCCCGGACCTTCTCGAACGCCTCGAACAGCTCCGCCGAGGCGTGATCCTTGAGCACGTAGCCGAGTGCGCCTGCCTCGAGCGCCCGGGCGACGATGACCGGATCGTTGTGCATGCTGAAGACGAGGATGCGCGTCTTGGGCTCGACCGCGCGCATGCGGCGGATCAACCCGAGGCCGGCCAGCCCGCTTCCCTGGAAGGTGAGGTCGCAGATCACGATCGGCGGCCGCAACCGGTGGAAGGCGCGGTAGCCGCCGACCACCGTCGTCGCCTCGGCGACCATCTCGACGCCGGCATCCTCCAGCACCCGGCGGCAGCCCTGGAGCACGATCGGGTGATCATCGATGACGAGGACCGGCATCCGCGTCTGCACGGCGACGGGCTTCACGGCGAGGGCATTCATGCGGACGGACCCGAACTTGACTCGTCGTCCCGATGGGGATCCACGGGAAGGATAATGCGGACAACGGCTCCGGGTCCGTGCTTGTCAAGCACGAATGTTCCATCCAATGCGCCGACGCGCTCGCGCATGCCCGACAGGCCGAGCCCGGTGCCGTGGTCGGGCGCGAAGCCGACGCCGTCGTCGCGCACCGCGACGTGCAGCGCGCCTTCGGCCTCGTGCGCCTCCGCCTCGACGTGGGCCGCGCGGCCGTGCCGCACCGCGTTGGTCATGCTCTCCTGGATGCAGCGGAAGACCGTGAGGTCGGCGAGATCGCCGTAGCCCCGCGCCAGCCCGTCGAACCGTCCGGTGAAGACGGTGCCGGGATGGCGGCGGCTGAAGTCGCGCAGCAGCAGGTCCAGGCACTCGGCCAGGGGAACCTGCCCGAGGGCGTGGGGGCGCAGACGGTTGAGGAGGTCGCGGTTGCGGGTCTGGACCTGCCCGATGATCGCGGCGATTTCCGAGGCGCGGGCGGCGAGCTTCTCGCGGTCGGGCTCCGCGGCCCCCGTCGCGATCCGCCCGACCGAGGCGGCGTTGGCTTCGAGGGCGAACAGGCAGGGACCGAACTCGTCGTGCAGTTCCAGCGCCGTGCGGCGGCGTTCATCGTCCTGCGCGGTCAGCAATTGCCGGTTGAGACGGCCGTTGGCTGCCCGGACCGCGCCGAGCGCCTCGGCGACTTGGTTGAAGCGGGCCGTGATCACCGTGAATTCCCGCGTGGCGGGTTGTGCGAGCCGCGCCGTGTAATCCTGCCGCTCGAACTGGGTCAGACCGTCCGCGAGGCGACCAAGCGGCGCGAGCACCCGGCCCAGCGCGAGGTAGAGGGCGGCCAGCATCGCCGCGTTGATGGAGAACGTCGTCAGCGACAGCGCGCGGGCATAGCCCCAGATCTCGTCGATCTCGTCCATCGGCTGCGTGGTGATCCGCGCGGTGCCGATGGTCCGGCCGGCGGCGATGATCGGCAGCACGTGCTGCTCGATCCGCGGCATGATCAGGTCGGCGAACCACGCCGGTGCGGCCTTCTCCTGATGCGGCCGGCCGAGGCCGTCGCCGACGGTGCTTCCATCGGTGTCCCGGACCGCTACGCGGACGTGGCGCAGCACCTGGAAGCGCAGGTCGAGGGTCTGGAGCAGGCGGTCGGTCGGGGCCGCCTCCAGCAGGCGGATCGTGTCGGCCACGAGCGACTCGACGGTCGCCAGCGACGCCCGGGTCTCGACCTTCACGGCGCTGCGGGCATTGAGCACGATCACGCCGCAGGAGATCACCGCGGCGAGCACGTCGATGGCGAGCACCACGGCGATGAGGCGCGCCCGCGTCGACCAGTCGTTCCAGAACCGGGCGGGACGGGCGACGGGCGACGCGGCGGGCGGGTCTCCGCCCTCGTCCGGTCTCGTCGGAGCGGTGATGGATCGGGCACTCACGCCCGCCAACGTGGCGAAGGCGGCCTACCTTGTCCATGCCGGTCTCGCAGCAGTGCTTCCCCCGCCGACATCGGGCGTGTTCCACCGCCGGGATCGTTCGACGCCGCGCGGCCGCCCGCTCTGCTCCCCTTCGATCGACGATCCACGCATCGGCGCGCCGATGCTACGTGTTGTTAAGGGCGGGTCGCTTAACTCAAAACTTCTCCAACGAAGCTGACGGGCCGTCAGGACAGAACCGCCCTCACGAATACCGGGTGACATCGTTGCGCCGTATTGCCGGTCATCAATCGAGATCGAAGCCTCGCTTCCGAACACGTGACCGGATCGAAGCGGCCGTGATGGGGAGATCGACCGCACCCGTCCTGCGTACCCGAAGAGCCCCCGTCCGATGATCGACCTCGCCCTCGACCCTTCCGAGACCCGCGTCCCCGCCGAAGCCGCACCCCGTCGGCGCGTCGGTCGCATCGTGGTCCTCGGCCTGCTCGGCCTTGCCGGGACCGGCGCGTTCGCGGTGGCGGCGAGCACGGTCCTGTCCGGACTCGCCGGCCCGCAGCGCGCGCCCGCCGCGATCCGGCAGGGGGCGGCGGATTGGCCCGACCTGAAGGACGGCCTGCCGGCCCTGGCGACCGGCAGCGTCCCTGCGGCGGTTCCGGCCGTCCGAGAGATCGTGACGGCACCGGCTGAGCCGGCACGCCTCGTCGCGATCCCGGCACGCGCCGACGCGGTCCCGTGGATCGATCCCGATACCCGGCGCGCCGAAGGACCGGCGGAGGCCGGGCACCCGACGACCGCCGCGGCCGCCAAACCCGGGGCGGTTCGAAGCAAGGACGCGGATCTGAACGCCGAACCGGAGGTGTCGGCGCAACGGCCGCCTCGACCGATGCCGAGCATCGTGCACGTCCCCGTGATCGGCCCGTCGCGTCAGGCGACGCTCGTCGCGCCCGTCCGCGCGGCGGCGCTCGCACCGCTTCCGGCGGAGACGGTGCGGGCTCGGACGACGGACCCCACCTTTGCCGCGCCGCCGGCCGAGCCGGCGAGGGTCAAGCCGCGAGCCGAGGCGCAGGCCAAGCGCAGTCCGGCCGAGAAGCCCGTCGCCGCCCGGACGGCGGCCGCGGAGACCAAGGCCGCGCCCGCCGAGACGGCCGACGAGGACGCCGAGGTGTTCGGCCTGAAGATCCCGTCGCTGGCGCCGGCAGGTCGCAAGATCCGCGAGAGCGTCGAGGCGCTGGGCGACGCGGTCAAAAGCCTGCCCGACCACTTCTGACACCGACGGGCCAGAGTTCGAGCCTCCGATCCGTCAGCCGAGCGTCACGGCACACTGCCGCTCATGCGGTCGCTCGCTCAGGCAGCAGCGTCGCGGGTCGCTGGGCGTGCCGTCCCGGAACGTAACGGGACACCTCGACTCCGATCCGTCAGGAGGAGGACAGGCTCCGGGGCCCGGCGGCTGGTCGCCCGAACTGCGCGTGGGCCGATCGCGTCATGGTGCTGCCGCCACGGTCCGACCACGGCATCGGCCGCCTTGAGCGCGTGGAACGCTGCTTCGCTCGGGCGTGCGAGGATCGTGGGGACGGCGCGGCGCCGGGACGAGACGGAGCGTGACGATCGCGCCGGCGGGGAACCATAACCTTGGCCGTGGGTTCCGTTCATGTCCCACTCAGCCCGGGTCGGGTTAGATCCCCGAAACGTTGGCTTTACAGGAGACCTTTCGTGCGCATTGCCCAGATTGCCCCGCTCTCGGAAGCCGTGCCGCCGAAGTTCTACGGCGGTACAGAGCGCGTCGTCAGCTGGATCACCGAGGAACTCGTCCGCCAGGGTCACGACGTCACCTTGTTCGCCAGTGGCGATTCCGAGACTTCGGCGAAGCTCGCGGCCTGCACGCCCGAGGGCCTGCGCCTGCTGGGCTATCGCGATCACACCGCGAGCCACCTCGCGATGCTGCATCAGGTCCATCGCCGGGCGCACGAGTTCGACGTGCTGCACTTCCACATCGATCTGCTGCAATACCCTATGTTCGAGGATCTGAACCACAAGTGCATCACGACGATGCACGGTCGCCTCGACGTGCCGGACTTCATGCCGGTCTACCGGACCTTCACCGGCATGCCGCTCGTGTCGATCTCCGACAACCAGCGCGAGCCGATGCCGCCCAACGTCAACTGGCTCTCGACCATCCATCACGGCCTGCCGTCGCAGAACTGCCCGTTCTACCCGGAGGCCAAGGGCGGCTACCTCGCCTTCCTCGGCCGCATCTCCCCCGAGAAGCGTCCCGACCGCGCGATCCAGATGGCGATCCGCTCCGGCGTCCCGCTCAAGATTGCCGCCAAGGTCGACAAGGCCGACAAGGATTACTGGGACGAGGTCATCGAGCCGATGATCCACCACCCGCTGATCGAGTACATCGGCGAGATCAACGAGGAGCAGAAGAAGGACTTTCTCGGCAACGCCCTGGCGCTGGCCTTCCCGATCGACTGGCCGGAGCCCTTCGGCCTCGTGATGATTGAGGCGATGTCGGCGGGCACGCCGGTGATCGCGTTCCGCAACGGCTCCGTGCCCGAGGTGATTGCCGACGGCGTCAGCGGCGTCCTGTGCGACAGCATGGACGACGCGGTCGCGGCCGTCCATACGGTCAAGACCATGAGCCGCGCGGGCGTGCGCCGCCACTTCGAGACCGCGTTCACCGCCGAGTGCATGGTCCGCAAGTACGTCGCCGCCTACGAGGAACTGCTCTCGGGCCGCAACACGGTGATCACCCTGCCGAAGGCGTCGGCCTTCACGCCGCATTACGGCGAGATGAACGGCTCGGCACGCCCCGCGATCTCGGTTGCCGCGATGCCCGCCTGACACCTTGCGAGAGGCCGGCCAAGCCTGAGCGGGCGCGGCCGGCCTTGCCGGAGGGGCCCGGCATCCCGCTTGCAGGGATGTTCGGGCCCCGTTCGGCGTCCTAGAAGCGCCGCACTCCCACGGTCACGAGGGCCGCCGCATCGCGCGAGAGCGATCCGGCGGCCCTTTCGATTCGCACTCCCGCAACTCGCATATCCGAACCCGGAGAAGCCCAGGCATGGCGGCGGAGAACACCACGGCGACGGCCGAGCCCGGCATGGAGGCGTCACAGCCAGTCCCGCAAGGATTTCGGGATGCCGACGCGGTGCTGCCGCAGTACCACATCGAGGCGCAGACCTCGCTGGTCGACCGTCCGCTGCGCTCGCTCAAGTTCGGCGAGGCGTTTGCCGTGCTCGACGCCTTCGGCGACATCGGCGTGCAGCCGGGGCCGGAGGGACTGTACTTCCAGGACACCCGCTTCCTGTCGCGCCTGCACTTCACCATCGAGGGCCAGCGCCCGCTGATGCTCTCCTCCGTGATGCAGGACGACAACGGGGCGCTGTCCGTCGACATGACGACGCCCGACATCCGCCTCGATGCCCAGGACGAGACGACGATCCCCCGCGAGCTCATCGCCATCGAGCGCACCAAGTTCCTGTTCCGGGGTGCCTGCTACGACCGGCTCGGCCTGCGCTCCTACGATTCGCGCCACCGGAGCCTGCGGGTCGAGGTGACGTTCGACGCCGATTACCGCGACCTGTTCGAGGTGCGCGGCACCGCCCGGACCCACCGCGGCAAGCGCGCCGTCCAGGTGGCGAGCGACCGGGAGGTGCAGTTCCGCTACGTCGGGCTCGACGAGATCGTGCGCACGACCGCCCTGCACTTCGGGCCGAAGCCGACGCTGATCGAGCCGGGCCGGGCCGTGTTCGAGGTGTCGCTGGCCCCCGAGGGCCGGGCCTCGCTGTTCATCCGCGTGGTCTGCGAATCGCACCGGGCCTTCATCAGCGCGCCCTCGGCCGAGCGGGTCGGCGAGGACGCCGCCGCCGCGCTCTCGCTTGCGTCGGGCAGCACGGCGGTGCGGCCGCCCAGGGGCCTCTACGAGGGCATGGTGTTCGCCCGCGCCTACCGCGACGCCCGCCGGGACCTCCGCGAACTCACCGCCGGCATCACCACGGTCATCTCCTCGAACGACCAGTTCAACGAGGCCGCCTGCCGCGCCACCGCCGACCTCTACATGCTGGCGAGCCGCACGCCCGAGGGCATCTACCCCTTCGCCGGCATCCCCTGGTACTCCACGGTGTTCGGCCGCGACGGCATCATCACCGCGATGATGGCGCTCTGGATCGACCCGAAATTCGCCAAGGGCGTGCTGCGCTACCTCGCCGTGACCCAGGCTCGGGCCGTCGATCCGGCGGCCGACGCGCAGCCCGGCAAGGTGCTGCACGAGACGCGGCGCGGCGAGATGGCGATGCTCGGCGAGGTGCCGTTCCGGCACTATTACGGCACCATCGACGGTACGCCGCTCTTCGTGTGGCTCGCCTGGGAGTACTACGCCGTCACCGGCGACCGCGAGACGATCACCCGGATCTGGCCGGCGCTCGAGCGCGCGCTCGCCTGGATGGACGCCTACGGCGACCGGGACGGGGACGGCTTCGTCGAGTACGAGCGCGACACCGAGGCGGGCCTCCAGAACCAGGGCTGGAAGGACAGCCACGATTCGATCTTCCACGCCGACGGGCAGCTCGCCAAGGGCCCGATCGCGCTGTGCGAGGTGCAGGGCTACGTCTACGCCGCCAAGACCGGCATGGCCAAGCTCGCGGCGATGCTCGGCTACGACGCCATGGCCGAGACGCTCACCACTCAAGCCGACGCGCTGCGCGAAAAGTTCGACGCGGCGTTCTGGAACGAGGAGATCGGCACCTACGCGCTCGCCCTCGACGGCGAGAAGCGGCCTTGCGCGGTGCGCTCGTCGAACGCCGGCCACGCCCTGTTCACCGGGATCGCCCGGCCGGAGCGGGCGGCGCGGGTGGCGCAGGGCCTCCTGTCGAAGGACGGCTTCAACGGCTGGGGCGTGCGGACGATCGCCCGGGGCGAGGCGCGCTACAACCCGATGTCGTACCACAACGGCTCGATCTGGCCGCACGACAACGCCATGATCGCCATGGGGCTCGCCCGCTACGACCTCAAGGCCGAGGCCGCGCGCATCTTCCAGGGCCTGTTCGAAACGGCGCTCTACCAGGACCAGAAGCGGCTGCCCGAACTGTTCTGCGGCTTCATGCGCCGCCGCCAGCGCGGCCCGGTCTCCTACCCGGTGGCCTGCGCTCCGCAGGCCTGGGCGGCGGCGACACCGTTCGCCCTGCTCTCGGCCTGCCTCGGGCTGGAACTCGACCATGCGCGCAACCGCATCCGGTTCCGCAAGCCGATCCTGCCCGCCTTCCTCGACGGCATCTCGATCTTCAACCTGAAGATCGGCGAAACCTGCGTCGACCTGCGCTTCCAGCGCTACGCGGACGACGTCACCGTCAGCGTCCTGCGCCGCGCGGGCGACGGGCAGGTGTCGGTGCTCAAGTAGTCGGCCCTCGGCTGGATAAGGAGGGCGGGCGCGTGCGATCCGAAACCGCTGCCTCGCCGCCTGATCCGCATGCGACCACGCCCCTCGCGATTGCCCGGGCGCTGATCCGCTGCCCCTCCGTGACGCCGGAGGAGGGTGGGGCGCTCGCGCTGATCGACGGTCTGCTCACGCGGGCCGGGTTCTCCGTCGCGCGCCCGATCTTCGCGGAGGCGGACACCCCCGACGTCGAGAACCTGTTCGCCCGGATCGGCACCCGCCCCCCGTGCCTGCTGCTGGCCGGGCACACCGATGTGGTGCCGCCGGGCGAGACGGCATGGCGGCACGGGCCGTTCGACGGCGCGGTCGCCGACGGGATGCTCTACGGGCGCGGCGCGGTCGACATGAAGGGCGGCATCGCCTGCATGCTTGCCGCCGCCCTCGCTTTCCTCGACGCCAGCGGCCCGGACTTCTCAGGCTCGATCGCCTTCCTGATCACCGGCGACGAGGAGGGTCCGGCGGTCAACGGCACGGTGAAGCTCCTCGACTGGGCGCGGGCGCGGGGCGAGCGCTTCGACCACTGCCTGCTCGGCGAGCCGACGAACCCGAACACCTTGGGCGAGATGATCAAGATCGGGCGGCGCGGCTCGCTCACGGGCCGGCTGACGGTTCACGGCCGGCAGGGCCACGTCGCCTACCCGCACCGGGCGGAGAACCCGATCCCGGGGATGCTGCGCCTCGCCGGGGCGCTCGCGGCCGAGCCCCTCGACGACGGCACCGCGCACTTCGACGCCTCGAACCTCGAATTCACGACGATCGACGTGGGCAACGCCGCGACCAACGTGATCCCGGCGGATGCACGCGCCGTGTTCAACGTCCGCTTCAACGAGGGCTGGAATGCCGAGACGCTCGGCGCCGAGATCCGCCGCCGGCTGGCAAAGGCCGCCGGCAACGCGGTGCGCTACACCCTCGACCTCGCGCCGTCGAACGCGCCGGCCTTCCTCACCCGTCCCGACGCCTTCGTCGACCTCGTCTCGGACGCGATCGAGGCCGAGACCGGCCGGCGGCCGAAGCTCTCGACCACGGGCGGCACCTCCGACGCGCGGTTCATCAAGGATTCCTGCCCGGTGATCGAGTTCGGCCTCGTCGGCGAGACCATGCACCAAGCCGACGAGTGCGTTTCGGTGGCCGACCTCGATCGGCTGACCGCGATCTACCGGCGGATGCTCGACGCCTACTTCTCCGAAGCCAGCCAGACCGGCGGCCCCGCGGCCGGGTAATCCACCCCGACGAGGCAGAGCCCGCAGGCCGGCGCCATCGGGCCGCAGCGGCTGCGGTCGCGCGCGGCCAGGATGTCGGCGACCCCGGCCGCGTCGAGGCGCCCGCTTCCGGCGAGCATCAGCGTGCCGACCATGCTGCGGACCTGATGGTGCAGGAACGAGCGGGCATCGGTCTCGACCACGATCTCCGCCATCGCGCCCATGTCCTTCCGCACCACGTCGAGCCGGTCGAGCGTCCGCACCGGGCTCTTCGCCTGACACTCGGCGGCGCGGAACGCGGTGAAGTCGTGCAGGCCGACGAGGCCCTGCGCCGCGTCGTGCATCGCCGCCGCGTCCAGCGCCCAGGGCACGTGCCAGACCTGGGCGCGGGTGAGCGCGGCGGGGCTGCGCCGGTCGAGGATGCGGTAGCGGTAGTGCCGCCGGATCGCCCAATGCCGGGCGTTGAAGGCCGGATCGGCCAGATCCGCCGACAGGATCGATACCGGCACCCGGCGCAGGTACGCGTTCAGCGCGTCGCGCACGGTGTCGGTGCGCCAGTCCTTCGTCAGGTCGAGATGGGCGACCTGATGGGTCGCGTGCACGCCCGCATCGGTGCGGCCCGCGCAGGTGAGCGTGCGCACCTCGCCCGAGAAGCCGAGCACCGCCCGCTCGATCGCGCCCTGCACGCTCGGATCGTCGGTCTGCCGCTGCCAGCCGCGGAACGGGGCGCCGTCGTACTCGATGACGAGCTTGTAGCGCGGCATCAGCGGGCACGCCCGGTGCGCCTCATGCCAACCGCGCTCCGGGCGTGAGCCGCGTCCCGCGCAGGAACTCGCCGCCCGACGCCGCACCGGCCTTGCCCGCCCGACGAATCTCCAGGAGCCGCACCGCACCAGCTGCGCAGGCGACCGAGCCCTCCGTGTCGATCAGGGTTCCAGGCTCGCCCGAACCGTCCGCGCCGCGCGCGTGCAAAACCTTCACCCGCTCCCGGCCCTTGCCGAGGTCGATCTCGAAGAACGCGCCGGGGAAGGGGCTGAGGCCGTTGATCCGGGCCGCGACCGCGGCCGCCGGCTGCGCCCAGTCGATGCGGGCCTCGTCGTTGGTGATCTTCCGCGCATACAGCACGCCGACCTCGGCCTGCGGCACGAAGGCGAGGGTGCCTGCTTCCAGCGCCCTCAGCGCCCTGCCCATCAGGTCGGCGCCCACCGGCATCAGCGCATCGTGCAGGTCCCCTGCCGTCATCCCCGGGCGGAGCGCGACGCGTGCCTCCATCGCCACCGGGCCGGTGTCGAGGCCGGCCTCCATGCGCATCACGCCGACGCCGCTCTCGGCGTCGCCCGCCATCACCGCCCGCTGGATCGGCGCGGCCCCGCGCCAGCGCGGCAGCAGCGAGCCGTGCAGGTTGAGGCAGCCGTGCCGCGGCAGGTCGAGGATCGCTTGCGGGAGGAGAAGCCCGTAGGCGACCACGACGGCGACGTCGGCCGCGTGCCCGGCGAAGGTTTCGGCGGCCTCCGGATCGCGCAAGGTGGCCGGCGTCAGCACCGGCGCGCCGAGGCGGTCGGCCTGCGCGTGGACGGGGGAGGGCCGGAGCGTCAGGCCGCGGCCGGCCCTGGCCGGGGCGCGGGTGTAGACGGCCGCGATGTCGTGGCCGTCCGCCGCCAGCCGCGCGAGCGTCGGCACCGCGAAGTCCGGGGTGCCCATGAAGACGACGCGCATCGGCCCGCCTATGCTGCGTCGCGCTTGGCCGCCTTGGCGAACTTCTTGGTGATGCGGTCGCGCTTCAGCTTCGACAGGTGGTCGATGAACAGCACGCCGTCGAGGTGGTCGATCTCGTGCTGGATGCAGGTGGCGAGCAGGCCCGAGGCCTCGATCTCCTGGACCGCGCCGTCGAGCTCGCGGAACCGCACCCGCACCCGGTCCGGCCGCTCGACCTCGCCGTAGTACTCGGGGATCGACAGGCAGCCCTCGTCGTAGACCCGCGTCTCCTCCGACGCCCAGACGATTTCGGGATCGAGGAAGACCTGGGGCCGGCGCACGCCCTCCTCCTTCGAGGTGTCGATGGTGACCATGCGCGTCGGCACGCCGATCTGGATCGCCGCCAGCCCGACGCCGGGAGCGTCGTACATCGTCTCCAGCATGTCGGCGGCGAGCGTGCGGACGCCCTTCGTCACGGGGCCGACCGGCTCGGAACGCTGGCGCAGGCGCACGTCGGGCAGGATCACGAGAGGGCGGATTGCCATGGTTCGACCGGGAGACGCGGTAGGATTTCGGCCGGCATAAGATGCGTCGGATGGACGGTCAAATGCGGCGCCGGCCCGCTCGGACGGCGCGTTCAGAACGCCGTGCGGCTGCGGATCGCGGCGGTGAGCGTGCCCTCGTCGAGGTAGTCGAGTTCGCCCCCGACGGGCACGCCGTGGGCCAGCCGCGTGACCTTCAGGCCGAGGTCCCTGATCGAATCGGTGACGTAGTGGGCCGTGGTCTGGCCGTCGACGGTGGCGTTGAGCGCGAGGATCACCTCGGTCACCGCCGGGTCGGCGGCGCGCTCGACGAGGCGCGCGATGTTGAGGTGTTCCGGCCGAACCCCGTCCAGCGCCGAGAGCACGCCGCCGAGCACGTGGTAGCGCGCCTGCACGGCGCCCGAGCGCTCCAGGGCCCAAAGGTCGGACACGTCCTCCACCACCACCAGCGTCGTCGGATCGCGCGCGGCGTCGCGGCAGATCGTGCAGGGGTCGCAGGTATCGACGTTGCCGCAATCGCCGCACACGACGATGCGCTCGACGGCGACCCGCATCGCTTCGGCGAGGGGCCCGAGCAGGGTGTCGCGCTTCTTGATGAGCTGCAGCGCGGCCCGCCGCGCCGAGCGGGGACCGAGGCCCGGCATCCGGGCGAGCAGCTGGATCAGGCGCTCGATCTCCGGACCGGCGACGGCTTGCGGCATGGTCTGTCCGATTACCCTTCGGGATGTCTGGAGGCCCTGCGATAGCCCTGTTCGGCGCAAGGACGAAGCCGGCCCCATGCATCGCATATAGGCATCCGGCCGCGCAGGGTCCCGCGCCTGCGCCGCCGCGTCGCCGGGAAACCGGCCATCGCTCCCGTGGGGCTCGGCTCGGGCGCGATGGTCCCCATCCGGTGGGCGGACGCGGGCTCGGCGCCTGACAAAGCCGCCTCCGCGTTCCAGTCCCGGCGGGCGGTCCAGCTTGACGGCAAAACCTTGCCGCCTATCCAGAACGGATCGGGAGCGGTGAACCAGCGCGCGGCGGTCCTGCACGACCGCGCGGACGCTCCCGCGCGCCGGGCCTTATGGAGGTCCGGGCCGGACGGCGCGCGCAGGCGCCCGGGAGAGACGACCTTGAGCAACATCGGTGCGTTCAACGAAACCCACGGAGCGGAGGCGATCGGCCTGCGCGACCTGAAGGCGGTCTACTGGAATCTCGAGGCGCCGAGCCTTTACGAGGCATCTCTGACGCGCGGCGAGGCGCGGCTTGCCCGCGGCGGCGCGCTGGTGGCCACCACCGGCAGCCACACCGGCCGCTCGCCCAAGGACAAGTTCGTGGTGCGCGACGCGTCGACCGAGACCGAGGTCTGGTGGGCCAACAACGGCGCGATCACGCCCGAGCAGTTCGCCGCGCTGCTCGCCGACTTCCAGGCCCACGCCGCCGGCCGCGAACTGTTCGCGCAGGACCTCTACGGCGGTGCCGATCCGGCCCATCGGGTCAAGGCGCGGGTGTTTTCCGAGTTCGCGTGGCACGCGCTGTTCATCCGCAACCTGCTGATCCGGCCGGCGCGCGCCGAGATCGCGGCCTACGTCCCCGACATGACGATCATCGACCTGCCGAGCTTTGAAGCCGACCCCGCCCGCCACGGCTGCCGCTCCAAGACCGTGATCGCGATCGATTTTTCGCGGAAGATCGTGCTGATCGGCGGCTCCGCCTATGCCGGCGAGATGAAGAAGTCGGTCTTCACCTACCTGAACTACATCCTGCCGGGGCGGGGCGTGATGCCGATGCACTGCTCGGCCAACGCCGCGCTCGACACCGAGGGCGGCTCGGCGATCTTCTTCGGGCTGTCGGGCACCGGCAAGACCACGCTGTCGAACGACGCATCGCGAAAGCTGCTCGGCGACGATGAGCACGGCTGGAGCCCGGAGGGGATCTTCAACTTCGAGGGCGGCTGCTACGCCAAGACCATCCGGCTCTCGCGCAACGCCGAGCCCGAGATCTACGCCACCACCGAGCGCTTCGGCACGGTGATGGAGAACGTGGTCGTCGATCCGGTGACCCGCGTGCCGGACTTCGACGACGCCTCGCTCACCGAGAACGGGCGCTGCGCCTACCCCCTCGACTTCATCCCCAATGCGAGCGCGACGGGGCGTGCCGGCCACCCGAGGACCATCGTCATGCTGACCTGCGACGCGTTCGGGGTGATGCCGCCGATCGCCAAGCTCACCGGCGCGGAGGCGATGTATCACTTCCTGTCCGGCTACACCGCCAAGGTCGCGGGCACCGAGCGTGGCCTGACGGGGCCGGAGGCGACGTTCTCGACCTGCTTCGGCGCGCCGTTCATGCCGCGCCATCCGAGCGTCTACGGCAACCTGCTGCGCGACCTCATCGCCCGGCACAGCGTCGATTGCTGGCTCGTCAACACCGGCTGGACCGGGGGCGGCGTCGGCACCGGCCGGCGCATGCCGATCCGGGTCACCCGCCGGCTGCTCGTGGCCGCGCTCGACGGCTCGCTGTCGCGGACCGAGTTCCGCCGCGACCCGTACTTCGGCTTCGCCGTCCCGGTCTCGGTGCCCGGCGTCGAGCCGCACATCCTCCAGCCGGTGAAGACGTGGTCGAACAAGGCGCAGTTCACCGAGACGGCGACGCGGCTGGTCGCCATGTTCAAGGAGAACTTCAAGCGCTTCGAGGCGCACGTCGACGCCGACGTGCGCGCGGCCGAGCCGAACGCGCAGGCGATGGCGGCCTGAGCGGGCCGGCATCCCCCCGGCTGTCGCGACGGTGGCCAGTAAAGCCCAAAGAGTCACTGCGAGGCCCCCTCTTCCCAGGGGGAGGGGATTGGGGTGAGGGGCGTGACCTCTCCGGCGCGTTCTCATCCCTCACCCTGCTCCCTCTCCCGAACGGGAAGGGGACCCGCGCTCCGCCATGCGGGCCGCCGATGACTCCGAAAACGTTCCCGGGCTGGTGACCCTCAGCCGGGTTTGCGCTCGGCCAGGAACGCGCGCATCCGCTCGAGTGCCCGCAGGATGTTCTCCGCCGAGTTGGCGTAGGACAGGCGGATGTAGCCCTCGCCGTGGATGCCGAAATCCGGGCCGCCGATCACCGCGACGCCGGCCTCCTCCAGCAGGGTCGATGCGAGGCGCTTCGCCTTCCAGCCGGTCCCGGCCACGTTCGGGAAGGCGTAGAAGGCGCCCTTCGGCGTGATGCACGAGACGTTCGGCAGGCCGTTCAGGCCCGCGACGACGATCTCGCGGCGGCGGTCGAATTCGGCGACCATCTCGGCGACGCAGTCCTGCGACCCGTCGAGCGCCGCGATCCCGGCCCACTGCGTCGCGGCGTTGACGCAGGAATGGGCGTTGACGGCGAGCTTGCGCGCCGTCTCGTAGAGCGGCTCGGGCCAGACCGACCAGCCCAGCCGCCATCCGGTCATGGCGTAGGTCTTCGAGGCGCCGTCGAGGTAGATCAGCCGGTCGCGGATCGCTTCGTAGGCCAGCAGCGAGGTGTGCGCTTCCCCGTCGTAGGTCATCGCCCCGTAGATCTCGTCCGACAGGATCGCCACGTCCGGATGGCGGGCAAGGCCCGCGACCAGGGCGTCGATCTCGGCCTTCGGCGTGACGCCGCCGGTCGGGTTGGCGGGCGAGTTGACGATCAGCAGCCGCGTGCGCGGCGTGATCAGCCCCAGCGTCTCCTCGGCCGAGAAGGCGAAGCCGTTCTCCTCGCGGATCGGCACCGCCACCGGCGTCGCGCCGGTGAACTCGATCATCGAGCGGTAGATCGGGAAGCCGGGATCGGGGTAGAGGATCTCGGCGCCGGGCTCGCCGAACATCAGGATCGCCATGAACATGGTGACCTTGCCGCCGGGCACGATCATCACACTCCCAGGGTGCACCTCCACCCCGTGACGCCTGTGGATGTCGCGGGCCACCGCCTCGCGCAAGGGCAGGATGCCGGTAGCGGGCGTGTAGCCGTGATGCCCGTCGCGAAGGGCCTTGATGCCGGCCTCGACGACGTGGGCCGGCGTCGGCATGTCGGGCTGGCCGATGCCGAGGTTGATCACGTCCCGGCCCTGCGCGGCGAGCGCGTTGGCGCGGGCCAGCACCGCGAAGGCGTTCTCCTCGCCGATGCGCCCGAAGGCCGGAACGACCTGCAGCATGGACCGCCCTCCCGGTGTCGTCAGGCGTCGGCGTTGCGCCCCAGCGCCGTCAAAGCCCGTGCACGAGCCGCGCCGCGAACGGACACGTTCAGGGCTTGCTGCGCTCGGCGAGCCGGCTCGCGCCGAAGGAGAGGGCGACGGCGATGATGCCGAGGACCACGAAGGTCTTGACCGAGGCATAGAACAGCGTCGGCTCGATACCGGTGTCGGTGTAGAGCACGAGGCCGATGGCGGCCAGCGGCAGGGAAATCACGATGAGGAGCGGAACGAGCGGGTTCATGACGGCACTCAGGTCGGGCGGAGGCCGCGGCGGCCCACGCGTCTGCAAGGAACGCATCCGTGCATAGCATCGCCCCGCCGCGATGGGGACACCTCGCGAAGACGTTTTTTGTCGCGATGCGCCGACGATGGCAGCCGGCCTCGCTGGGCTTTGATCGCGGGTTGGCTGGGCGAACGCCGCTCACGAAGGCGCAACCCTTTCCGGCCTAAGACTTCCTCACACGAGGCCCGACGCGCCGTCGCGGATCGACTGGGGGCATCGATCGGACGGGCGTTTCGGGATGCGCGCGAAGTTGCACCTGTGACAGAGGAAAAGCATCGTTCATGACGCGTGTGTTGCTAAGGCGGGCCTCGACCGATTCGGAGGGTGACCCCATCGCGGACTTGGTCACTCAGATCGCGCGGCTTGTCCGGCACCGCGGATTCGCGCGGGACAAGGTCGTGAGCGCGCTGCTCCTGAAGCACCTTCCCATCGATGCCGGGTATGCATGGTCCGACGAGACCGCCCTGCGTGCCCGCCTCGTCAAGGCCGCCTTCGATGCGAAGACGCTGGACCATCTCGTCGCCAGCGCCCGCTTCGAGATGGCGATGATCCAGGAACGCAGCCGCCCTTGATCAAGCCGGCACGCGCACCGTCGCGCGCAGGCCGCCGAGCGGGCTGTCGTGAAGCGAGACGTCACCGCCGTGGGCCCGGGCGATGTCGCGGGCGATCGACAGCCCGAGGCCCGAGCCGCCGGCGTCCCGGCGCGCGTCGTCGAGGCGGACGAAGGGCTTGAACACCTCCTCGCGGCTCTCGGCCGGGATGCCGGGTCCGTCGTCGTCGATCGAGACCAGGAACGAGCGCGCCTCGGCGCGGCCCGAAATCGCGACCGTCTCGCCGTAGCGGGCGGCGTTGGCCGCGAGGTTGAACAGGCAGCGCCGGAAGGCGTCCGGCCGCACGGTGACGATGGGCGAGCCGGCCACCTCGAAGCCCGAGACCTGGGCGCCCAGGCGCTCCACGTCGGTGCGCAGGTCCTCCAGCAGCGCGCGCATATCGGTGGAGGCGGCGGTCTCGGCCGAATCACCCCGGGCGAAGGCGAGGTAGCCCTCCAGCATCCGGCTCATCTCGTCGACATCCCGCGACAGGTCCATGATCTCGGCCGTCTGCTCGACCAGCGCCAGCGACAGGCGGAACCGGGTGATGATGGTGCGCAGATCGTGGCTGACGCCGTTGAGCATCGTCGTGCGCTGCTCCATCGCCCGCTCGATGCGCCGCTTCATCTCGATGAAGGCGTGGCCGGCTTGGCGCACCTCGCGGGCGCCGCGCGGCCGGAACTCGATCTCGCGGCCCTTGCCGAAGCCCTCTGCCACCGCGGCGAGCCGCAGGATCGGCTTGATCTGGTTGCGCAGGAACAGGATCGCGACGCCGAGCAGCACCATCGACGAGCCGATCATCCACACGAGGAAGATGTGCGAGTTCGAGGCGTAGGCTTGGCTGCGGCGGGCGGTGATCCGCATCACGCCGTCGGGGATCGCGACGCGGATCTCGATCAGGTTGGAGCGGCCCACCGTGTCGATCCAGAACGGTCGTCCGATCTGGCGCTTCAATTCGTCCGAGAGGGCCTCGTCGAGGATGGAGAAGAACGGTCGCGGCCCCCGCGGCGGGATCTTGGCCCCCTTGAGGATGTCGAGGTCGAGGTTCAGCCGCTCGCTGGCGATGCGAGACAGGGTCTCGGCGTCCTTGTCCTGAGGATAGACCTCGTAGATGTCGATGAGCGCGGCGACGTCGGCGGTCACGGCCGAGGAGAGCCGCTTCGTCACGAGCTGCCAGTGCCGCTCCATGAAGGTGTAGGCGATCACCGATTGCAGCAGCACGACGGGCGCGATGATGATGATCAGCGAGCGCGCATAGAGACCCTTCGGCAGCAGGTCGCCGACGGCACGCGCGAGGCGTTTCCAAAGGATGCGCGGTCCGGGCAGGCGGCGTTGGGCTATGGCCAGGGACGGACCGGAATCCGGTGCGTTCACGGTGCGAACGGTGCCGGCCGCGCCGCTTGGCGCAGCGCGGAGACCTGAGGGGAACGGCGCGGCATGCCCGTCTCCGAGCGGGTGTCCCGGCTTCCGGGATCTCCGTCTTATGTCATCATCGCGCGCGTCATCCAACGACCGATCGCCACCCGCGGCCCTGCCGGGTCCCCCCGCTCAGGACGTGGGCGCCGGACAGCACGAGGCCGCCGTCAGGTCCGCCTCGCGGACCTCGTGCGTCCCGGCCTCGCTGCTGCGGATTCGGTAGCCGCGCTCGCCCGCGCCCGTCGGCAGCAGCCCCACGATCTCGAAGATCCGGTTGCCGTTACGACCGGCCGCCGGGTCGCGTCGACGCACGAGCTGTCCGATGTGGAACTTGTGGGTCATGCCGCCGATCTCCACTGCCGAAGTCCCTTACGCGCCGCGCAGGGGCTTCGGTTTCGGATCGGGGATCGGCGAGCGCGAGAGGCTGAGGATCGACCTCTGCGGCCGTCCGGATTTCTGAGCGATCTCCTCGTCCTGCGCGGCGATCACGTCGCGGGCCGGTTCGTCGCCGTCGAGGCCGCCGAGAACCTCCATGGGAACCCGCCGGTTGGAGGCTTGGGAGCCATCTTCGTAGACCACATCGAACAGCACGGAGCCTCGCTCCTGCGGCCTTTGCCTGGTGCGCTTACTCATCGCCTTCTGGGGGGTTGGGGCCAGCGTCGAAGGCCGCGCCCGGGAAACGAATGGCCGGTGTGACGGCGGAACCCGGCAAGCAGGCCTGCCATGCCCGCCCCTGCCTCGCCGCCAGCGATGGCCGAGATCGGTGCGGCCACGGAATGGGGCAACCGGGTGTCTTTTGCAACGCGCGGCTCGTCTGCGCCCCGTGCAACCGCACCGGACCAAACTGATCCGCGCGGAAGGCAGCCCGCCGGGACGGTCAGCTCGCCAGAACGAGTTCGCTCTCGTTTGCGGCCCGTTCCCCGGCCGGGGACTTGATGCGGTAGCAGGGTTCGCCGGTCCGATCCTCGGGCATCAGGCGGATGATCTCGCAAAGCAGGCCGGACACATCCTTGGTGGCACCGAAGCCACCGCGCGACTGACGCACGCGCTGGCCGATCTTGAACTTGTGGGGCATCGGATCATTCCTGGTCGCCATGATGCTCGGCATCGAACCCACGGCGTCGATGGCCATCCGCGGGTGACGGTCTCTGGATCGTGTGCGGCGCAGGCCGGACCCCTCGCCGGGGATCGGTCTACCGGCGGGCGCGTGCCTTGCGGGCCGCGAAGCGTGCGTCGCGCGCCTCCTTCTGCTCGGCGACGAGGGCGGCCTGCCGCTCGGCCTTCTCGGCGGCGAGGCGCAACGCCTCCGCGGCCTCGAATTCCCGCTGTGCCTTCGCCTCGGCGACGCGCCGCGCCTCGGCGGCGAGACGGGCGGCATCGCGCTCCTTGTTGCGCTCCTCGCGCGCCCGGATCACGGCCTGCCGCTCGGCTTGGCGAGCTCGTACGGCCGGATCGTCCGCAGCGGGACGCGCCCGGTAACGGGCCAGCATCGCCTCTCGCGCCTTCGCAGCGGTCTCGAGGCGGTCGGAGAACCGGTTGTCCTTGGATTGATTCACACAAGATCCTTACGCGCGACCGACCCCATGCCGGAGGCGAAAACAATTGCGGATGCGAAAACGATTGAAGCCGTCCCAAGGGGACGGCTTCGAGGGTCGTCCGGCGCGAGGCCGGATGTCAGGCGGCCTGAAGGCTTCCGGCCGACTGCTTCCCGCTGCGACGGTCGGTCTCCATCTCGTAGGAGATCTTCTGCCCCTCGGTCAGGCCGCGCATGCCGGCGCGCTCGACGGCGGAGATGTGCACGAAGACGTCCTTGCCGCCATCATCCGGCTGGATGAAGCCGAAGCCCTTCTGATCGTTGAACCACTTGACGGTGCCGGTGCTCATAGAAAATTCCGTATCTTATCAGGCGAACGAATCAGTCGAGCGCATGTCCATCACGCGCCCGATCGCTGGTCGTCGAAATTTGGGAGAAAACAGAACGCACGCCTTCGAAGGGCGGAACGGCCGGATATCTGGCCAGAGTTCGATCCTGTACTTTTGACACGGATTCGAAAATTTTGCAATGACCACGATCATGGGACACGTAACCGTGCCCGTTGTCGCTCGGATCGATTTGGACGCCGCACAGGTATCGGCATAAATCGCCGGTCGAGATCGCTCCCGGGCATGCTATGATTTGGGCGAGAGCCGTACGACGCCGTGCGGCCGGTCGTGGCTTCGAGGCGGACATGGCGCGCATCCCCGAGAGTGGTGAGTCCTCGGTCGTCTCGATGGTCGAGTACGGCAAGCGGGCCAAACGGATCGCCGGCAACACCGAGGCGATCGCCGAGGACCTGAAGAGGGGCCGGCAGGCAACCGATCTGCGGCTGGTCACATCCGCCGAACGAAAGCCTGCGCGCCATCTCACGGTGGTCGAACCCGCCGACGGCGAGACCGTGCAGGACTGATCCGCTCAGGGCCCGGTCGAGCCCCGACGGGCCCGGCGGCGCTGCAGCCACAGGCTCGCGCTCAGGGCGGTGCCGATCACTGCGGCCGACAAGGCCGTCGTCAGGCTGCCGAGAGCGTAGATCTCCGGCGTCGTGACCGTGGTGGTCAGGCCCTGGAGTTCGAGCGGCAGGGTGTTGCGTCCGCCGATCGCTTGACTGGTGCGGGCGAGTTCATCGAAGGACAGGGTGAAGCCGAACAGGGCCACCCCGACGAGGGCCGGCGCGAGGATCGGCACGACGACGTGGGCGAGCGCCTGCGCGCCGGTGGCGCCGAGGTCGCGAGCGGCCTCCTCATAGGCCGGATCGAACCGGTTGAAGACCGCGAACATGATGAGCAGGCCGAAGGGCAGCGTCCAGGTCAGGTGCGCGCCGAGCGCCGAGGTGTAGAGGCCCATCGCGGTGCCGTGGTCCTGGAGCCAGTCCCAGCCGGTGGCGGCGGCCAAGCTGTTGATCGCGTCATCGATCAACCGGAACTCGAGACCGATGCCGAGCGACACCACGATCGAGGGAACGATCAGGCTCGCGACGGCGATCGCGAACAGCGCGCCCGAGCCGAAGAACCCCTTGCGGAAGGCCAGCCCCGCGAAGAACGCCATCACGACGGTGAGCGCCATCACGACGAGGCCGAGCCTGAGCGAGCGCCCGAACGCCGCCCAGATGTCGACGATGCCGCCGCCGGCCCAGAGCCGCGCGAACCAGTGCGTCGAGAGGCCGTTCATCGGGAAGGTCAACCCGCCCTGCGGTCCCTGGAAGCTGAGGACGAGGATCGTCAGCGTCGGTCCGTACAGGAACAGCACGAACAGGGCGAAGAACGCGGCCAGGGCGTAGAAGGCGATGCCGCGCGGCCGGTCGGACACGGCTACAGCTCCCTGCGCAGATCGATCACCCGGGTCAGGCCGAGGATCATCAGCATCACGGCGGCGAGCATCACCACGGCGTTCGCGGCCGCTGCAGGAAACTGCAGGTAGGACATCTGCACCTGGATCACCTTGCCGACCGAGGCGATCTGCTGGCCGCCCATCACGCCGACCGTGACGAAGTCGCCCATCACCAGGGTGGCCACGAAGATCGTGCCGATGGCGATGCCGGGCTTGCACAGCGGCACGACCACGCTCCACAGGGTCTGCCAGCCCGAGGCGCCGGCATCGTAGGCCGCCTCGATCAGCGACCGGTCGATCCGCGCCATGCTGTTGAAGATCGGCACGATCATGAACACCGTGTCGAGATGCACGAAGGCCAGCGTTACCGCGAAGTCGGAGTACAGCAGGCCCTCGAGCGGCTTGGACGTCAGCCCGGCACCTTGAAGCGCCTCGTTGACGAGGCCGTTGCGGCCGAGGAGCGGAATCCACGAGATCATCCGGATCACGTTCGAGGTCCAGAACGGGATGGTGCACAGCAGGAACAATCCCATCTGCACCGTGCGCGCGCGGACGTGGAAGGCGAGGAAGTAGGCGACGGTGAAGCCGATCAGCAGGGTGAAGACCAGCGTCAGGGCGCAGAACTTCAGCGTCGAGAGATAGGTCCGCGCCGTGGTGCAGAGATCGGCACCGTTCCAGCATCCGTCGAACACGTCGCGATAGTTCTGCAGGGTGAAGGCCGGGATGATCGCGTACTCGTTGTACTCCCAGAAGCTGACCATCAGGGTCAACAGCAGGGGGACTGCGAAGAAGACGAGGAAGACCAGCGCCAGCGGTGCCGCCTGGAGATAGGTCAGGCGGCGGGGGCGGCGTGAACCTGCTTTCGCAGCCGCATCGACGGCCGGCTTCGCGGCATTCGCCGTATTCGGCAATGCGATGTCGCTCACGACGATGCGCCTCCGAAGGAATGATCGCGGGCATCGCTCCCCCCTCCACGGGGGAGCGATGCCCGCGCGTCAGCGAAGGTCGGGAGAGGGGAGTGCCGTGTCCGGAAGAGCCTGAGCCGACCCCTCTCCCGCCCTGCATCCGCAGGGCACCCTCCCCCGCCCAGGGGGGAGGGCATCGGCGTGGCGGGTGCGCTCACGCCGCGATGAACTCGTTCCACTTGCGGACCATGTAGGTGTTCTCGTCCATCAGCGCGTTCCAGCAGGCGACCGCGCCCATGCGCGCCTCGAACGACCCGCCGTCGCGGGTGGCGCCGGCCTTCTCCAGCAGGCCGCCATCCGGCCCGTGGATGTCCTTCTCGGCCACCTTGCCCTCCATCCAGTAGGCCCACTCGTAGGGCTCCATCTGGGTCTTGGCGGTCTCGGGCACGGCGGAATAGTAGCCCTGGCGGTTGAGGTAGGCGCCGGCCCAGCCGGAGAGGAACCAGTTGACGAAGTCGTAGGCCGCGTCGAGCTTGCGGCCCGACAGGGTTTTGGGCAGGCCGAAGCCGGTGGCCCAGGCGCGGTAGCCCTCCTTCAAGGGCTGGTAGGTGCAGGGCACCCCTTGCGTGCGCACCTTCGTGACGGCGGGCGACCACATCGACTGGATCACCGTCTCGCCCGACGCCATCAGGTTCACGGATTCGTTGAAGTCCTGCCAGAAGGCCCGGAACTGGCCGGCGCGCTTGGCCTCGATCAGCACCTTGATGGTGCGGTCGATCTCCGCCTTCGTCATGTTGCCCTTGTCGGGGTAGGTGTAGTCGCCCAGCGCCTCCACCGCCATCGCCGCGTCCATGATGCCGATGGAGGGGATGTTGAGGATCGAGGCCTTGCCCTTGAACTCGGGGTCGAGCAGATCCTTCCAGCTCGTCACGGGGCGCTTGATCAGGTCGGGGCGGATGCCCAGCGTGTCGGCGTTGTAGGTGACGGGGATCAGGGTGATCCACTCGGTCGGCGCCGTGGCGAAGCTCTTGCCCGTCTGTCCTTCCAGGTAGAACACCTTCTTCGGGGCGGTGCCCTGGTCGCCGATCGACTTGCCGGCGACCTCGCCCCTGGTGAAGACGCTGCTGATCTTGTCGGCGTTCTTGATGCGCTTCGCGTCCATGCCGAGGACGTTGCCCGAGGGAAGGATCTTCTTCAGGCTGAAGAACTCGGTGTCGAGGATGTCGAAGGAGTTCGGCTGCGTCACCGCCCGCTTGCTCACCTCGTCGGTGACGACCGGGATGTACTCGATGATGATGCCGAGGTCCTCCTTCACCTTCCGGGCGATCTCGGCGGATTGATTCACGGCGGTGCCGAGGTAGCGCAGGGTCACCGGCTCGGCCGCGTGGACCGCGGGGAACCCGGTGATCGGCCCGAGCGCCAAGCCCGCGCCCGCCCCCAGGCCCGCGCCGCGGAGCAGCGTGCGCCGCGTAAACTTCACTTCGTGGCTCATCGTGTTTTCCTCGTTAACGATCAGGTTTTCGTGCCTCAAGCACGGAGACGGTGCGCGGCGGTCCGGTCCCAACCGAGCGCCACGACGTCGCCCGGCGCCAGCGGGCGGCTGGCGAAGGTGCCGTCGTCGAGAACGGCGCTCAGGGAACCGGCCCCGGTCAGCGCCTCGGATTCCAGGACCACCTGCACGCTCGACCCCCGGTACTCGACCGCCACCACGCGGGCCGGAACGGCGTCCGGGCCGGCCGCGTCGCCGAGCCTCATCCGGTCGGCGCGCACGGCGACCGTGCCCTCCGGCA
Source organism: uncultured Methylobacterium sp. (assembly GCF_964242245.1). NCBI lineage: Bacteria > Pseudomonadati > Pseudomonadota > Alphaproteobacteria > Hyphomicrobiales > Methylobacteriaceae > Methylobacterium > uncultured Methylobacterium sp. The sequence goes on from NZ_CAXTBY010000001.1 coordinate 48,905, forward strand.
GGCCGATGACGTTGTGGCCGCCGATGAAGCGGGCGACGAAGGCGCTGGCCGGGCGCTCGAACACGTCGCGCGGGGCGCCGGCCTGCTCGATGCGGCCGCCGTTCATCACCACCACGAGGTCGGAGAGCGCCATCGCCTCCTCCTGGCTGTGGGTGACGTGGATGAAGGTCAGCCCGAGCTCGGCCCGGATGCGCTTGAGCTCGACGCGCATCTGCACCCGCAGGAACGGGTCCAGTGCCGAGAGCGGCTCGTCCAGCAGCAGCACCTTCGGTCCGGTGACGAGTGCGCGGGCGAGCGCCACCCGCTGCTGCTGGCCGCCGGAGAGCTGCGCCGGCAGCCGGTCGGCGAGGTGGCTCATCTGCACGAGATCGAGCATCCGCATCGCCTTCGCGCGGCGCTCCGCCTTGGCCGTCCCGCGCATCCGCAGCGAGAAGGCGACGTTGTCGCGGCACGTGAGGTGGGGGAACAGGGCGTAGCTCTGGAACATCATCGCGGTGCCGCGCAGCGCGGGGGGCGCGTCGCCGACGGCGCGCGGGCCGATGACGACCTCGCCGCCGCTCGCGGCCTCGTGGCCGCCGATCATCCGCAGGGTCGTCGTCTTCCCGCAGCCGGAAGGCCCGAGCAGGCAGCAATACGAGCCCGACGGGATCTTCAGGTCGATGGCATCGACCGCGAGCGTCGCTCCGTAGCGCTTGGTCAGGCCGATCAGCTCGACGTTCATGCGGGTCCCTCGCGGGGTCGCCAGCAAGGGGCGGGCCATGCGCGGCGGCCGGCCGTCGCGAGACGCGTCGCGGAGCATGGGATAGGCTCACGGCCGCGCGAGGAGACATCCGTGGCGATCACGCTCTACACCTTCGGTCCCGCCTTCGGCCTGCCCGACCCGAGCCCCTTCGCCATGAAGGCCGATGTTCTGCTGCGGATGTCCGGTCTTCCCTACAGTACGGAGCGCGCCAGTCTTCGCAAGTCTCCGAAAGGCAAGGTGCCCTACCTGCGCGACGGCGACGCGCTCATCGGGGATTCCACCTTCATCCGCTTGCACCTCGAGGATCGGCACGGCATCGACTTCGACGCCGGCCACGCTCCGGCGGAGCGGGCGCTCGGCTGGGCGGTCGAGAAGATGCTGGAGGATCAGGCCTACTGGGCGATCGTGGACGCGCGCTGGTTCGACGACGCCAACTTCGCGCGCGGGCCGGCGCGCTTCTTCGATGCGGCGCCGGCAGCCGTACGTCCCCTCGCCAAGGCCGTGATCCGCCGATCGGTGCGGAAGGCCGCGCGGGCGCAGGGCTTCGGCCGGCACGCGAAGGCCGAGGTCGAGCGACTCGGCATCCGCGCGGTCGAGGCGGCGGCAGACCTTCTCGGCGACAAGCCCTACCTCCTCGGGGCGACGATCTCCGGCTCGGACGCGACCCTCTACGCCTTCTCCGCGCACCTGCTCTGCCCGGTCTTCGACACGCCGCTGCGCGCGGCCGTCGAGGGGCGTGCGAACCTCGTCGCCTACGTCGACCGGATGCACGCGCGCTTCTACCCGGACCGGCCGACCTGAGAGGTCCTCAAGAAACGCCCGTTCAACCGCCGCTGCTGGTCGGACGACGATGCGCCGGGTGCGTCGCAAGGCGCTCTGAACCGCCCGCTTGTGATGCCGGCCGCTTCGGTCTAACCCTCGCGACCCCGAACATCCTGTCGCGAGACGGCCGGCGACGACGCGTCGGCACGCTCCCGTCGCGCCCGCTGCGGGTGCGTCGGGATCCTTCGACGTCATCAGTTTGAGCCTCATGGTCAGCCACCGCACGGACGCGCCCGCGTCCGCGAACCTTCCCGGCGCCCGCATCCTCGTGGTCGAGGCGCGCTATTACGATGCGCTCGCCGACGAGCTGCTCGCCGGCGCGCTCGCCGCGATCGCGGCCGCCGGCGCCGCGGCGCGGGTCGTCACGGTGCCCGGCGCCCTGGAAATCCCGGCCGCGATCGCGATCCTGGTCGATGCCGCCGCGCAGGCGCGCGCGCCCTACGACGCCGTCGTCGCGCTCGGCTGCGTCATCCGCGGCGAGACCGGGCACTACGACATCGTCGCGGGCGAGAGCGCGCGCGCGCTGATGGACCTCTCGACCCGCCTGCGCCTGCCGCTGGGCAACGGCATCCTCACGGTGGAGACGGAGGCGCAGGCGCTCACGCGGGCCCGCGTCGCCGAGATGAACAAGGGCGGCGGCGCGGCGCAGGCGGCGCTGGCCGTCCTCGCCCTGAAGCGCGCGGCGGCGGACGCCTGACATGGCCAAACCCAACGCCCGCAGCGGCGCCCGCCTCTCGGTGGTGCAGGCCCTCTACGAGATGGAGATTTCCGGCAAGGGCGTGCTCGACGCGCTCGCCGAGTTCGAGACCTTCTGGATCGGCCAGGAGATCGACGGCGTCGTCCATCCGCCCGCCGAACCCGCCTTCTTCCGTGAGCTGCTGCGCGGCGTCGTCGCGGAGCAGCGCGCCGTCGATCCGCAGATCGATCAGGCGCTGAGCCAAGGCTGGCCGCTCAAGCGCATCGAGGCGGTCCTGCGCGCGATCCTGCGCGCGGGCACCTACGAGCTGATGTTCCGGCGCGACGTGCCGGCCCGCGCCGCGATTTCCGAGTACGTCGACGTCGCCCACAGCTTCTACACCGGCGACGAGCCCGGCCTCGTCAATGCCGTGCTCGACAAAGTCGCCCGCCAGAGCCGCGCCGCGGAGCTGACCGGCGCCAAGCCGGGGTGAGCGGGGCGCCGCGCCCCTCCGAGGAGGCGCTGATCGCGCGCTTCTTCGCGCCGCTCGCCGGCCCCGGCGCCGACGGCCTGCGCGACGATGCCGCCAGCCTCGTCCCGAGCCCCGGCCACGACCTCGTGCTCACCGCCGACGCGATCGTGGCCGGCATCCACTACTTCCCCGACGACCCGCCGGCCTCGATCGCCCGCAAGGCGCTCGCCGTGAACCTCTCGGACATCGCCGCCAAGGGCGCGGCGGCGCGCGGCTTCCTGCTGACCTTGGCGCTGCCCGACGCCTGGACCGAGGCATGGCTCGCCGCCTTCGCCGAAGGGCTCGGGCAGGCGAGCCGGGACCTCGGCTGCCCGTTGCTCGGCGGCGATACGGTCCGCTCGGGCGGCCCGGCCCTGATCGGCGTGACCGCGGTCGGCGAGGTGCCGGCGGGCGCCATCGTGCGCCGAACGACCGCGCGGGTCGGTGACCGGATCTGCGTCAGCGGCACCATCGGCGACGCGGCCCTCGGCCTGCGGATGCGGCTCAAGCCCGATGCGGCCTGGGTCCGGCAACTCGATGCCGCGTCCCGCGGACACATCACCGACCGCTACCTGCATCCGAGACCACGCCTCGCCCTCGCCCCGGCGCTCCTGCGCTTCGCAACCGCGGCGATGGACGTGTCGGACGGGCTCGCCGGAGACCTCGCCAAGATGCTGCCGGGGACGGGGCGCAGCGCCGTCGTCGATGTGGCGGCCGTGCCCCTGTCGGAGGCTGCGGCCCGCGCGGTCCGGACCGAGCCCGACCTGATCGACACCGCGCTCACCGGCGGCGACGACTACGAGATCCTGTGCACCGTCGCGCCCGGCGATCGCGACGCCTTCCGCGCCGCGGCGGACGCGGCCGGCGTTCCGGTCGCGGTCATCGGCACCGTGATCTCAGGCGACGGACCGCCCGTCTTCCGGACGGATACCGGCCCCGACAAGGGCTTCGCCACGCCCGCGTTCAGCCATTTTTGAGGCGGCGGGCAGCGCACGGGCCGGCGTCGGCGCGATGTGGGTGACGCCCTCCGGCGGCCGTCCGAGCTGGCGCCGCACGTCGTCGATGAGATCCGTGGCGACGATCGGCATCCACAGGGCGAGATCCGCCTGGACGATCGCGGCCTTGCCGAGCAGCACCTCCTCCCTCCGCGTCGGCATCGAGAGGGAGCGCTGCAGAACGTGCAGCAGATCGCCCTGCACCGGGCCGGGTTGCCGGCTGACGCGCTCCGCGAGCAGAAACTGCACCGCGCCCGAGAGTACCTCGATGGTCGCCGCGAGCTTTGCAACCTCATCGCTGTTCATTGTTCCCGTCCCCTTGATCAGAATACAACCAGTAGTAGGGATCGGCATGGTTAACGATGCCTTAACGGAGGCGATGGCCCGGCACGGCCACGTTCCAACGGCGGTAAACGGCCTTCGTGCTCGGCATCCGCATGCAGCGTTTCGCGATGCGAAAGGACGCGTCGAGGCGGCGGAAATTCTGGTTTGTCCGCTTCATTGCGCAGCGCAGCAAGATATCGTGCATGCGCGCCGAGGTGGTGTTTGCGCTCGACGGCGAAGTTTGGCAATCAAGGCCGGCACTTCCGGGAAGGAATGCCGAATCCGGGCCGCAAGTCCGAGGCCTTCCGTTCAGGGTCTCCTAGCCAAGCTCGGCAACAAACAAGCCAACGCCAGGCGCAAACAAAAGGGACGGGTGCATGACCCCATTGCTGCTGATCATCCTGGGCGGGCTCTGCGCCGTCGCCTACGGCATCGTCACGATCAACGACGTGATGAAGCGCGACGCCGGCACGCAGCGCATGCAGGAGATCGCCGGCGCGATCGCCGAGGGCGCCAAGGCCTATCTCCGGCGCCAGTACGCCACCATCGGCCTCGTCGGCCTCGTCCTGTTCGCGGCGCTCGCCTACTTCCTCGGGCTCAAGGTCGCGGTCGGCTTCCTCATCGGCGCGGTGCTCTCGGGGGCCGCCGGCTTCATCGGCATGAACGTCTCGGTGCGCGCCAACGTCCGCACGGCGCAGGCCGCCTCGACCTCGCTCGGCGGCGGCCTGGAGGTCGCCTTCAAGTCGGGCGCCGTCACCGGCATGCTGGTCGCCGGCTTGGCGCTGCTCGGCGTCGCCCTCTACTACCTTTACCTCACCCGCGGCGCCGGCCTCGAGCCCGCCAGCCGCGAGGTCATCGACGCTCTGGTGGCGCTGGGCTTCGGCGCCTCGCTGATCTCGATCTTCGCCCGTCTCGGCGGCGGCATCTTCACGAAGGGCGCCGACGTCGGCGGCGACCTCGTCGGCAAGGTCGAGGCCGGGATCCCGGAGGACGACCCGAGGAACCCCGCCACCATCGCCGACAACGTCGGCGACAACGTCGGCGACTGCGCCGGCATGGCCGCCGACCTGTTCGAGACCTACGCGGTGACCGTCGTCGCCACCATGGTGCTCGCCGCGATCTTCTTCGGCGGGCAGATCGACGTCGCCGGCCGCAACGTGCTCGAGGCGATGATGATCTACCCGCTGGCGATCGGCTCGTCCTGCATCCTCACCTCGATCGCCGGCACCTACGCCGTGCGCCTGGGCGCCAACCAGTCGATCATGGGCGCGCTGTACAAGGGCCTGATCACCGCGGGCGTACTCTCGGTCGCGGCGATCGCGGCGGTGAACTTCGCGCTGTTCGGCAGCTTCTCGACCAGCTTCACCACCTCGACCGGCGTCAGCTTCACGTCGGGCGGCCTGCTTGGCTGCGCGGTGATCGGCCTCGCGATCACGGCGCTGATCGTCGTCATCACCGAGTACTACACCGGCACGAACTTCCGGCCGGTGAAGTCCATCGCCGACGCCTCGGTCACCGGGCACGGAACCAACGTGATCCAGGGGCTCGCCGTCTCGCTCGAATCCACAGCATTGCCGGCCCTCGTCATCGTCGGCGGCATCATCTCGACTTACGCGCTCGCCGGCCTGTTCGGCATCGCGATCGCTGTCACCGCCATGCTGGCGCTCGCCGGCTTCATCGTCGCGCTCGACGCCTTCGGGCCCGTCACCGACAATGCCGGCGGCATCGCCGAGATGGCGGGGCTCCCCTCCGATGTCCGCAAGTCCACCGATGCGCTCGATGCCGTGGGCAACACCACCAAGGCCGTGACCAAGGGCTACGCCATCGGCTCGGCCGGCCTCGGCGCCCTGGTGCTGTTTGCCGCCTATACCTCGGACCTGAACTACTTCATCGCCAATGCCAGCCCGACGCAGTACCGCTTCTACCAGGGCGTCGTCGTCGATTTCTCGCTCTCGAACCCCTACGTCGTCGTCGGCCTGCTGCTCGGCGGTCTGATTCCGTTCCTGTTCGCCGGCATGGCGATGACCGCGGTGGGTCGTGCCGCCGGCGCCGTGGTGGAGGAGGTCCGCCGCCAGTTCCGCGAGAAGCCCGGCATCATGGCCGGTACCGACCGGCCGGATTACGGCCGGGCCGTCGACATGCTGACGCGGGCAGCGATCCGGGAGATGATCGTGCCCTCGCTGCTGCCGGTGCTCATGCCGGTCGTGCTGTTCTTCGCGATCCAGCTCGTCGCCGGCAAGAGCCAGGCCTTCGCGACGGTGGGCGCCTCGCTCCTGGGCGTGATCCTCACCGGCCTCTACGTCGCGATCTCGATGACCTCCGGGGGCGGCGCCTGGGACAACGCCAAGAAGTACATCGAGGACGGTCACCACGGCGGCAAGGGCTCGGAGGCGCATAAGGCGGCGGTCACCGGCGACACCGTCGGCGACCCCTACAAGGACACGGCCGGCCCCGCCGTGAACCCGGCGATCAAGATCACCAACATCATCGCCCTGCTGCTGTTGGCGGTGCTGGCGCACGCCTGATTGATAGCCGACTCAAAGATCCGCATACGGACCCCGAAGTTCCGCGTCGGATCAACCTAGAGTAAGGCAGGGCCGCCCACCCCATGGTCGGGCCTGCTTGCTGTTTCGGCCGACGATATGTGTTCGCTGAGCCAGCTCTAGAGCCGCGCCCGATCGCGTTGCAATCGGGCGCGGCTCTCAGTCGTTGTTTTATCGCGCTCTCTTTCGCCGAACCGGCGTCCGCTTCGGCGGAGAGCGCGCTAGCAGGCCCCCACGCGCCAAGCCCTCCGGATCGCACGTAGGTCCTCGGTTCCCGGTAAGAGATGACAGGGTAAGGAGCGCAACCTTATCGGCGGTTCTCGCGTCTCTCACCCCGACCCCCTGCCGCAGAAGGTTCGAGGGCTCGCGATTCCTTCGCCAAACCCTTATCGATCGCGAAACGATCTGGTCCCGAAACTCACGGTTGGGGCCACGGCCACGCGCGGATGTCGACGAAGCGGCCCGCCACCGCGGCGGCGGCCGCCATCGCCGGCGACACGAGATGGGTGCGGCCGCGGTGCCCCTGCCGGCCCTCGAAGTTGCGATTCGAGGTCGAGGCACAGCGCTCGTTCGGGCTCAGGCGATCCGCGTTCATCCCGAGGCACATGGAGCAGCCGGGCTCGCGCCAGTCGAAGCCGGCCTCCTTCAGGACCCGGTCGATGCCCTCGGCCTCGGCCTGCGCCTTCACCAGCCCGGAGCCCGGCACCACCATCGCCGAGACGCCGTCGTGGACCTTCCGTCCCGCGACCATGCCGGCGACGATCCGCAGGTCCTCGATGCGCCCGTTGGTGCAGGAGCCGATGAACACCCGGTCGAGGGTGATGTCGGTGATCTTCGTGCCCGGCGTCAGGCCCATGTAGGACAGGGCCTTCTCCTTCGAGTGCCGCTTGTTCTCGTCCGGGATCGCCGCCGGATCGGGAACGGTGCCGAGGATGGAGATGACGTCCTCCGGGCTCGTGCCCCAGCTCACGATCGGCGGCAGGCTCGCGGCGTCGAGCCGGACCTCGCGGTCGAAATGTGCCCCTTCGTCGGTGACGAGGCTCTCCCAGTACGCCCTGGCGCGGGCGAAGGCCTCGCCCTTCGGCGCCATCGGCCGGCCCTCGACGTAGGCGTAGGTGGTGGCGTCGGGCGCGACGAGGCCGGCCCGCGCGCCGCCCTCGATCGACATGTTGCAGACCGTCATCCGGCCCTCCATCGACAGGGCCCGGATCGCCGCGCCGGCGTACTCGATGACGTGGCCGGTGCCGCCCGCGGTGCCGATCTCGCCGATGATCGCGAGCACGATGTCCTTGGCGCTGACGCCCGCCGGCAGGATGCCGTCGACGGTCACGCGCATGTTCTTCGCCTTGGTCTGCACCAGCGTCTGCGTGGCGAGCACGTGCTCGACCTCCGACGTGCCGATGCCGTGGGCGAGCGCCCCGAACGCCCCGTGCGTCGAGGTGTGCGAGTCGCCGCAGACGATGGTCTGGCCCGGCAGGGTGAAACCCTGCTCGGGGCCGATGATGTGGACGATGCCCTGGCGCCGGTCGAGGGCGTCGTAGAACTCGATGCCGAAGTCGCGCACGTTCTCGGCCAGCGCCTCCAACTGGATGCGGCTCTCCGGGTCCTCGATGCCCTTGCTCCGGTCCGAGGTCTGGACGTTGTGGTCGACCACCGCCAGCGTCTTCTCCGGGCAGCGCACCCTGCGGCCGGCCACGCGAAGCCCCTCGAAGGCCTGGGGGCTCGTGACCTCGTGGACGAGGTGCCGGTCGACGTAGAGCAGGCTCGAGCCATCGGCCTGGACGGCGACGACGTGGTCGTCCCAGATCTTGTCGTAGAGGGTGCGCGGGCTCGTCATGGGTCTGCGGTTCGCTTCAAACGGTCAGTCGCCGGCCACAGGCCGGCATGAGGCTCCTTAGTAAGGTTCGGAAGCGGTTTTCGGAAGTGGGAACCGGTCCGCACGGGCGGATGGCCGACCCGCACCGACCGCAGGAAGGCGCCCAGCTCAGAGCAATCTTGGTTCGCTCGCGCTCACCACACTTGCTCTGAGCTTCTGTGTGGTCGCGGTTTCGAGCAAACCGCGCACGCTTCGCTTGAAACCGCCCTGGCGCCGGACCTTGCCGTCATCCGGCCGGGCGATCATCATCCGGCCATGACGACGCGTCCCGATCGTGCCGGGCGCCAGGAGCCTGCGTTTGACCGCTGCCGATCCGCCCGACCTTCTCATGCTGAAGCCGATGCTGGCGAGCGTGCCGGACGCGCTCGCATCCGGCTTCACCCTGCACCGCCTCGACGCCGCGCCGGACCGGGACGCCTTCCTCGCCGAGGTCGGTCCACGCATCCGCGGGCTCGCGGTCAACGCGCAGGCGGTGGTGGACGGCGCGCTGATGGACCGTCTGCCGCGGCTGGAGATCGTGGCCAATTTCGGCGTCGGCTACGACACGATCGATGCAGGCGAGGCCGGGCGCCGCGGGATCGTCGTCACCAACACGCCGGACGTGCTCACCGACGAGGTCGCGGATCTGGCCATCGGCCTGCTCCTCGCGACGGTGCGGAGAATCCCGCAGGCCGACCGGTACCTCCGGGCCGGGCACTGGCCGCAGAAACCGTTCCCGCTCACCGCGTCGCTGCGCGGGCGCCGGGTCGGCATTCTGGGGCTCGGGCGGATCGGCCGGGCGATCGCGCGGCGGCTCGAAGGATTCGGGGTCGCGATCGCCTATCACGGGCGCCGGCCGCAGGCGGACGTCGCTTACCAGTACCACCCGACGCTCATCGGGCTGGCAGAGGCCGTCCACGTGCTGATCGTGGTTGCGCCGGGCGGTCCCGGCACCGACGGCCTCGTCGGGGTCGAGGTGCTCGCGGCATTGGGGCCGGAGGGCATCCTCGTCAACGTCGCCCGCGGCAGCGTCGTCGACGAGGCGGCGCTGATCGCGGCGCTGGAGGCCGGCACGATCCACGGAGCGGGCCTCGACGTGTTCGCGGCCGAGCCGCACGTGCCGGAGCGCCTGTCCGCCCTCGACCACGTGGTGCTGCTGCCGCATGTCGGCTCGGGGACGCACGACACCCGCGCGGCGATGGGCCGGCTCGTCGTCGACAACCTGACCGCGTGGTTCTCGGGCCGCGGGCCGCTGACGCCGGTGGCCGAGACGCCCTGGGCCGGACCTGTGCGGGCGGGCGCATGAGGCGGTCGCGGATCAGCCCGTCCTGGATCGCGGCCTGCCTGCTCGCTTGCGTCCGCGCAGAGGGCGCCGCCGTGCAGGAACCGGCGCCGGCAGCCTCCGAGACGCCGGCCGCGGTCTCGCCCGCGCCGGCCGAGCCCTACGCGGCCAGCCTGCCGGAGATGCGGGCCGGCGTGCCGGGCACCTGGGACCTGTCGCGCGACGGCACGAACCGGCGCTGCGTGCTTACGCTCGCCGCGGAGGCCGGCGAGGCTGGGCAGACGGTGCGGTTCCCGGCCGGCTGCCGTCGCTCGCTGCCGGTGATGGGCGGCATCGCGGGCTGGCTGTTCGCGGACGGCGTCGTGCGCCTCGTCGACCGCAACGTGCGCCCGGTGCTGCTGTTTGCCCGCCGCCCGGACCAGCGCAGCCTGATCGCGCGGGTCGAGACGGGGGAGGTCTACAGCCTCGTGCCCCTGGAGATCGCGGCAATGCGTTCGGCGGCGGCCGAACCAATCGCCGCGATGTCCGCCGTGCCTCCGGACGAGGCCAAGCCCGCGGCGGCCTCCGTCGACGCACCCGTCGGTCCCGGCCCGGCCCCCGGCCTCTACGCGCTCGACCGCTACCGCGACCGGGACGTCTGCCGGCTCGACCTCGGCGGCGGCCCGGGCGCCCCGGTGCGCCTCGCCGCGGGCTGCCGCGACGGCGGGATCGAGGTGTTCGATCCGGTGTCCTGGCGCTACGCGAAGGGCCGCCTGACGCTCAGCGCCAAGCGCGGCCACACGGTCAACCTCGTCCCCGCGGGCGACGGCACGTGGCGCCGCGACCCCGAGACCGGCACCACCTTCGTCCTGCGCCGGATCGAGCCGTAGGGCGATCAGCGGCTGTCCTGGGCGGCAACTCCGCACCGCGACGGCGAGGGGCCCGGCCGGTGCGGGGCCTGCGCGACCCCGCCGTAGGGCGGTCGGCGGGCCTGAACGATCGGCCGGGCAGCCGAGGAAGCCGGCATTGCATCGGCGGCCATGAGAGCGGCCATGAGCCCTCGCGCATCCCCGGCCCAGTCCGGGACATCGCAAGCCCACGCGGCCCCGTGAACGCCAAACCAGCCCGTGCGCGGCCCTACTTCGCGCCGCCCCCCTTGCCCGCCTCGTCCTTCGGCCGCTCCTTGCCGAGGTAGATGTATTCCGGCGCGGCGCGGAGCTGGTCCTTGTCGGTGTTGATCATCGCCTTCAGGGTCTTGCCGTCGCTGCGGTCGAGCCGCATCGCGCTCGGATCGACGGCGACGTACTTGGTGCCGATGCCGAGGAAGCCGCCGACGCCCACGACCCAGGACTTCACCCGCCCGTCGAAGCCGAGCACGACGTCGGCGATCTCGCCGATGCTCTCGTTCGCCGCGTTCGAGATCGTCAGGCCGACGAGCTTGGAGGTCACCATGTCCTCGGGCGACTGCGCCACGAAGGTCGGACGCAGGGTGTCCGTGAACGTCGCCGGCTGGCCCGGCACGGGCTCGACCGGCTTCACCGGCTCGGCCGCGGCGGGCTGCGTCGCGTCGGGCTTGATGTCGGGCTTTCCAAGATCGGACTTTCCGAGATCGGGCTTGGGCGCATCGGGCGAGACCGTCGCGGGCTTCTCGGGCGGCACGGCCTGGGTCCCCGGCGCGGCGGGGCCGGGATCGGCCGTCTGGGCGAGGGCGAGGCTCCCCATCGCGAGGAGGACCGTTCCGGCAAGCAGGCTGCGCATCGGGTGTCGTCTTCCATTCCGGGCCGTGGTGCTCCGGCAGGAAGGACGGCCCGCGGCATAAGGTTCCGCTCCGGCGATGCTGGACGGCACCGATTCGGACGCCAGTTACGGGGAGGCGCCGCGGGATGGCGCCGGGACCGCACGCCATGACGCTTCTCCGCCGCGAGGCCCTGGTTCTCCTCGGCGCCGCCTTCGCCGGCGGCGCCCGCGCCGCGTCGAGCCAAGGGCGGGCGGGCGCCTTCGCCTTCGATCGTCCCGAGGGCGGAACGATGCCGCTCTCGGCCTATGCCGGGCGCCCGGTCCTGGTGGTCAACACGGCCACCGCCTGCGGATTTGCCGGCCAGCTCGCCGGCCTGCAGACGCTGTGGACGCGGTTCCAGGAGCGCGGGCTGACGGTGATCGGCGTGCCCTCGCCGGATTTCGGCAACCAGGAGCCGCTGGATGGCCCCGCCATCGCCGAGGCCGCGCGCAAGAATCACGGCGTGACGTTTCCGCTCACCGCCAAGACCCGCGTGAAGATGCCCGGCGCCCATCCGTTCTACCAGTGGGCGGCCGCCGAGAAGCCCGGCGAGACGCCGCGCTGGAACTTCCACAAGTACCTCGTCGCCCGCGATGGCGCGCTTGCCGCGGCCTTCGCGACGCAGGTCGAGCCGACCGATCCGCGGGTGATCAGCGCGATCGCCGCCGAACTTGACAAGGCGTGAGGCTCAGGCGGCTGGCACCCTGAGCCCGCCGACGCCGCGCGCCATCCTCATCAGGGCATCGAGTTCCCGCCCGGCCGCCGCGACGCGACCGGCCACCACCGGGTCGGACACGGTGCCGTCCTCGATCTCGTCGCCGCCGGCATAGACCGAGGTCGGCGCGACGTGGGCGGAGAAGAACCCGAACAGCGGCCGCAGCGCGTGCTCGACCACCAGCGCGTGGCGCAGGCCCCCGCCGGTGGCCGCGAGCGCCACGGGTATCCCGGCCAAGGCCTCGGGCTCGACGAAGTCGAACACGTGCTTGAACAGGCCGGAATAGGCACCCTTGTAGACCGGCGTGCCGACGATCAGGGCATCGGCGCCCTCGATCGCCGCGATCAACTCCGCCGCCGGACGCGACAGGGCCCCGCGCGTGGTCGCGCCGAGGCCCGGCCCGGCATCGATCAGGTCGAGCACCGTCAGGTCGATGCGCCGGTGCGCGCGCAGCTCCGCCGCGATCGCCTCGACGAGGCTGCGGGTGCGCGAGGGCCGGTTGATGCTCGCCGAGAACGCGACGACGCGGGACAGGGACACGTCTGGGACCTCACGGCTCGCCGGGCGTCCCGGGAATCCGGTCCGGGCAGCGCCAACCGCTCCTTGTGAACCGTCTCGGCGACCTTGAAAACCGCCGGCTTCCGCGATCGCGCCGTCGCGCCGCTTCGACGCATCCCGACCTGGATGCGGGCGAGTCCCGTCGGCGCATCACAGGCTCAGGAGCGCCGCGACGAGGCCGATATCGGTCAGCCCGTGCAGCATCTGGTCGAACCCGAGCAGCCACCAGAACCGCACGTTGGCCGGGTTCCATCCCGTGAGACGGCCGACGACCGACTTCGCGCGGTCGATGGCGAAGTGGATCGCGTAATCGATCAGCGCGAGCCACCACAGCCGGGGCGCGACCACCAGCGCGACGAGCAGCGTCGTCAGCGCGTGGCATCCGGCATGGGCCAGCAGAGGACGCAGCCAGCCGGTCGCCTGCTCCTTGCCGCGCGCCATCCAGTCGTTCTGGAGCACGAAATCAGCGAGGTAGTGCTTCACGATCATGGCCGCGGACAGCGCCGCCATCGTCCCCACCGGAACCAGCGGCATCATTCCCCCGAGCGCGGCTGTCTGCGTGCGACCATCCTTTGCACGCAACGGTTCGTTTTCGCTTAAACCGAGGGTTTCATCGCGGCACAGGCTTGACAGCCGGGCGGCATCCACGGCGATGGGGTCTCCCGGTCCCAGAGAACCGCCGTCGATGGATGCCCTGTTCGGACGATTGAACGGCTACGCGCCGCACGCCCTGGCGCTTCTGCGGATCGTGACCGGCTTGGTCTTCCTCCAGCACGGCACGCAGAAGTTCTTCGCCCTTCCGCCGCGGACCGCCCCCGCACCGGAGTTGCTCTCGCTCCTCGGCGCCGCCGGCCTGCTCGAACTCGTGGGCGGCGTGCTGATCATCCTCGGGTTGTTCACCCGGCCGACGGCCTTCCTGCTCTCCGGGCAGATGGCCGTCGGCTACTTCCTGTTCCACCTGCCGAAGTCGCCCTTTCCGGCCGTGAATGGGGGCGATGCGGCGATCCTGCTCTGCTTCGTGTTCCTGTACCTCTGCGTCGCTGGCTCCGGCGCGCTCAGCCTCGATGCCCGGCGCACCCGCGCGCGGTTCTGATCACGCCGGATCGGCGTCGATCCGCACCCGCAGGATCGCGTAGGGCGGCTCCGTCAGGTCGCGGCCGTGGTTGAACTCCGGCCGCCGGTTGACCTGGGAGGCCGAGACGTAGAGCCAGCGATCGGCGGTGATCCAGAACGTGTCGGCCCAGATCAGCCGGGGATCGGCGGCGATCACCGTGATGGTGCCGTCCGGGTCGCGGCGCCCGACGGCGTTGTGCTCCTGCAGGCTGAGGTACACCCGGTCCCGCGCGTCCGTGGTCAGCCCGCCGGTCAGGCCCTTCTCGCCGAGGTCCTGCACGCGGGCGGCGACCGCGGCGTCCGAGACCGCCGGGTCGAGGAGGTTTCCGGTGTCGACGGCGTAGAGCCGCCGGCCCATCAGCGGCGCGTAGTACAGGCGGGCGCCGTCGGGGCTGAGCGCGATCCCGTTGGCGCCGCCCTTCGGGAATTGCGGCGGGGCGTCGCCCAGGGTCTGCATCACCGGGCGGCCCTCGACGAACTTCACCACCCCCTTCTGCGACTTGGTGCTGGCGTGCCCGGCGAGCCGCCGCGCCACTTGGCCGGTGGCGAGGTCGACGGCGAGGATCGCCCCGTCCTCGCCCTGGCCCTGGTCGGTGACGTAGGCGCGCTGGCGCCCGGCGCGGATGTCGACGCGCAGGTCGTTCAGCGACGAGGTCGGCGCGATTCCGGCCTCCAGCGGGATCACCCGGCGGATGCGGTTCTCGGAGAGATCCACCTGCACCAGCTTCGCCCCGCCCGGCACCGGCGGCCCCTTGCCCTCGGGGATGCCCGCGTCGAGCAGCCACAGGGTGTCGTCCGGGGCGAACACGCCGTTCGGCACGTGGAACAGGGTGGCCTGCGGCCGGCCCGGATCGGGCCGGTTGGTCGCCGCGTCCGGGTAGGCCTTCACCGCGCCGTCGGGCAGCGCCTCGCCCAGCGTGATCGGCTCCTTGCCGGTGAAGCGCGGCATCATCACGAAGACGCGGCCGGTCCGCGAGATCGCGAGCCCCGTCGGCGAGGACGGCGCGTGGACGGCGAGCGCCAGCTCCATCGCGTCGGCGGTGCGGCCCGCCACCGCGTGCCCGCCGGGCGCGGGCGATCCGACCGCGTCCGCGGCGGCGGCGCGGGGCAGGCCGGCTGCGGCGAGGCCGCCTGCGAGGAGGTGACGGCGGGCAAGGTCCATGGGGCTCGGTCCCGGATGCGTGTTCGAGGGGGTTCAGCCGCGCAGGTCGAAGGCGTGGACGTTGCCGGCGGCGGTGATGAACAGCCGGCGCCCGTCGCTGCCGCCGAAGGCGAGGTTGGCGGCCGCCGTCGGCGTCGCGATCCGGCCGAGCCGGGTCCCGTCGGGCAGGAAGATGCGGACCCCGTCCACGCAGGCCGCGTAGACCCGGCCCGCGGCGTCGACCTTGAGCCCGTCCGGCACCCCGGCCTCGATCTCGGCGAAGGTCGCGGGCGGGCCCAGGGCGCCGTCCGCGGCGACGGGGAAGGCGAGGATCGCGCGGGCGCCCTCCGGGTTCAGGGCGGCCCCCGAGTCGCTGACGTAGAGCCGGCGCCCGTCCGGGGCGAAGGCGAGGCCGTTGGGCTGGTCGACGGCCTCGGTCATCGCCTGGACCGCGCCCGGCGCCGCGATCCGGTAGACCCGCCGCGCCGCCTGCGCGGGCTCGGCCAGGATGCCCTCCTCGGGCTGCGTGATGCCGAAGACCGGGTCGGTGAACCAGATCGCGCCGTCCGGCCCGAGCACGGCGTCGTTCGGCGAATTCAGCGGCCTGCCGCCGTAGGAATCGGCCAGCACCGTCAGCGCGCCGTCGGGCTCGCGGCGCACGACACGGCGCGTCCGGTGCTCGCAGGTGACGAGCCGGCCCTGCCCGTCGAGCGCGTTGCCGTTGGAGTTGTCGGCCGGGTCGCGGAAGGTCCGCACCGCGCCGTCCGCGGCCAGCACCCGGATGCGGTTGGCCTTGGTGTCGCTGAACACCAAGCCACCGAGCGCGGGTGCCCAGCATGGCCCCTCGCACCAGCGCCCGTCCCGGACGAGCGTCCGGAGTTCGGCCGCCGGATCGATCAAGGTCTCTAGGCGCGCATCATCGACGCGCACCACGAGCGCGTCCGCCCGCGCCGTCGCGGCGGCCATCAGGCCGAGGCCGGCGCCGAGGACGGCGCGTCGGTGCGGATGCGGCATGGGGCTCCCGGACGCGTCGCGGCCGAGGGGCGCCCGCCGCGTCCTGGGGAAGGCCGCGAGCCCCGCCCCGGTTCCCGCGCGCGAGGCCGCCGGGCGCGGCGCCGGGGCCGGTCACGATGCCTGAGGCGGGCCCGTCACAGGAGCGCGCGCATCAGCAGCAGGCCGGCAAACAGCCCGGCGAGACCCAGCGCCACCGAGCCGACGATGTAGGCCGCGGCCGCCCCGGTCGCGCCCCGCTCCAGCAGCAGCACGCCCTCCAGCGCGTAGGAGGAGAAGGTGGTGAAGCCGCCGAGCAGGCCGGTGGCCACGAACAGGCGCAGCGCCGGGGCGCCGCCGCGCATCGTGAACCAGCCGGTGAACAGCCCCATCAGGACCGAGCCGACGACGTTGATCGCCAGCGTCCCGTAGGGAAAGTCCGACCCGAGCCGCAGGGACGCGACGCCGACGCCGTAGCGCGCGAGGCTGCCGAGGCCGCCGCCGATGAGGACGAGGAGGAGGTTCATGCGTTTCGCGGGTCTCGCGCCGGCCCATGCAGAGGGCGCCCCCGGATAAACCGCGCCTCGCTCGCGGTCACGTCCCTCCATCCCCGGGCAAAGACGATGGCGCACCGCCCGGCCCGGGGTGACGACGTCGGCCGTACGAGCCG
Source organism: uncultured Methylobacterium sp. (assembly GCF_964242245.1). Taxonomy (NCBI): domain Bacteria; kingdom Pseudomonadati; phylum Pseudomonadota; class Alphaproteobacteria; order Hyphomicrobiales; family Methylobacteriaceae; genus Methylobacterium; species uncultured Methylobacterium sp. The sequence goes on from NZ_CAXTBY010000001.1 coordinate 65,598, forward strand.
TGCCAACGCGATCGAAGGCGTTTCACCCGCCCTCAACCGGGGCATGAGGGGCACGCACCGGCACCGCGGCAAGCAGCGCCCGCACCCTCACCGCGCCGAGGTCGGCGTCAGGATCGCGCGGGCGCCCGTCTTCATGGTCATCGATTCCCGGACGCCCGCGGCCATGCCCCAGGCGACGAGCCGCGCGCCTCGCGCGCGGCTCCCCGGAGCGCGCGGGGCTGCCCGTTGATCGTCAGCCCGATGCCGATGCGGTCGTCCCATCGGACCGCAGCCCGGGGGCAGGGTTCCGTTCGAACACCCGCTCAGCTAACGCTCCGCCAATCGGAAGACACGACATCGCCCTCGGAGGATCATTCATGCCTGAACTCAGCGCGCTCGATCCCGTCCTCAACGACATCGACAAGGACCTCGACAACGCCCTGGAGCGCCTGTTCGCGTTCCTGAAGATCCCCTCGATCTCGACCGATCCGGCCTATGCCGGCCCGTGCCGCGAGGCGGCGGCGTGGCTGGCCGCCGACCTCACGGCGCTGGGCTTCGCGACCTCGGTGGAGGAGACCGCGCTCCATCCGGTGGTGCTGGCCCACCGGCCGAAGCCGGGCGCGCCGCACGTGTTGTTCTACGGCCACTACGACGTGCAGCCGGTCGACCCGCTGGAGCTGTGGGAGACGCCGCCCTTCGAGCCGCGCATCGCCACGGATGCCCAGGGCCGCAAGGTGATCGTCGGGCGCGGCGCCTCGGACGACAAGGGCCAGGTGATGACCTTCGTCGAGGCCTGCCGGGCGCACCTGGCCATGAACGGCGAACTGCCCTGCGGCGTCACCCTGCTGATCGAGGGCGCGGAGGAGAACGGCTCGCAGGGGTTGCCCGAGTGGGTCGCCCGGAACAAGGACCGGCTCGCTGCCGACATCGTGCTCGTGTGCGACACCACCATGTGGAATCGGGCGACGCCCGCGATCACCTCCTCCTTGCGCGGGCTCGCCTACTTCGAGGTGAAGGTCCGCTGCGCCGACCGCGACCTGCACTCCGGCTTCTTCGGGGGGGCTGCCCGCAACCCGATCCACGTGCTGGCGCGCATCCTCGCCGACCTGCACGATGCCGACGGCCGCGTGACGCTGCCCGGCTTCTACGACGGGGTGCGCGAGACCCCGCCCGCGGTGCTGGAGCAGTGGCGCGGCCTCGACCTCAGCCCGGAGACGTTCCTCGGCCCGATCGGCCTGTCGGAGCCCGCCGGCGAGCGCGGGCGGATGCTGATCGAGCTGGTGCAGTCGCGCCCCGCCTGCGACGTCAACGGCATCATCGGCGGCTACACGGGGGAGGGGACGAAGACGGTCATCGCCGGCACGGCCAGCGCCAAGGTCTCGTTCCGCCTCGTCGACGACCAGGACCCGGCGGTGCTGGCCACGACGTTCGAGGCCTTCGTGCGCGAACGCATCCCGGCCGACTGCTCGGTGGAGGTGGTCTGCTACAAGGGCTCGCGGGCGATCGCGCTGCCCTTCGACATGCCCGAATTGGAGACGGCACGGGCCGCGCTCCGGGACGAGTGGGGCGTGCCCGCGGTGACGGTCGGCGCCGGCGGCTCGATCCCGATCGTGGGCGACTTCAAGCGCCTCCTCGACCGCAACACCCTGCTGATCGGCTTCGGGCTGGACGACGACCGCATCCATTCCCCCAACGAGAAGTACGACCTCGCCAGCTTCCACAAGGGCACGCGCTCGTGGGCGCGCATCCTCTCGGCGCTGGGGGCCGCCGCGTAGCGGCTCGGATCGTCGATCGTGTCTCGGTTTGAAGTTCGGCTGAGAAGGTCCGCAATGGGTGGAGGCTGTGTGAAAACGCCGAGGTCATTGCTGAGTAAAGAAGGATCTTCTTTGGAGCGGCCCTGACAGCACCATCGGCCAGCGGTCTCCGGTGTAAAAACCGCCCTTGGACACGCCGGACGATTCGATGCGTAGAAGGCTGTTCTACCCGCTCGGCCCGCGACTGCGTTTTCACACAGCCTCGGTGGCGAGCGTACGTCCATCCGCGCTCCTGCTGATTTCCGACGAGCGCCCATGGTGGCCATTCAACGACCTAAGCAGACTTGCGTTGGCAGGCCAACGCTTAGTCCGCTTAGATCCTTGTTTTGCCGCAGGTTTTTGTCGGAAAACCGCGGGGCACTTTTCCGAAACCTGCTTAGCCGGCTACTCCGAAGCGGACGTGCACGAACAGGGCCGCTGCGGCGTTAACGGGTGGAGAGCGGTCTGTCGGCCATCTATTGAGGTGTTGGTAGATACGGCCGCCACACGGTTACCGTGAGATCATGAATTTACAGCTCAACGGGAAACGCGCGCTCATCAGCGGCAGCAGCATCGGCATCGGCGAGACATCGCGCGCAATCTGGCGCACGAGGGAGTTGCCGTCGTGATTCATGGACGCGACGCTGGTCGAGCGCAGGCTGTGGCGGCGTCGATCACGACTCAAGGCGGTACAGCCGTCTGTGTGACAGGCGACCTGACGGATGATGAGGCTATCGCGAACATCATCACGGACAGCGAACGCCTGCTCGGTGGGATCGATATCCTCGTCAACAACGCGGGCGGGTCTGGCGAGAAGCACCTCTGGGAGGAGACGCCGGTCGAGGCGTGGACCGCAGCGTTCGACCGAAACGTCGTGGCGGCGGTGCGGTTGACCAACCACCTGTTGCCGAAGATGCGTGCCGCAGGCTGGGGCCGCGTCGTGAACGTCTCCAGCCTTGCCGGAGTCCTGCCGCCATCGACTGGGCCGGACTATTCGGCGTGCAAGGCCGCCATGAACAATCTCACGAAGTCTTTGTCCAAGGCGGCGGCCGGAGACGGAATCACGGTGAACGCCATCTCGCCCGGCACGATCCTGACGCCGAAGCTCGAAGCCGCCTTTCGCAAGATGGCAGGCGAGAAGGGCTGGGCCGCTGCGGATGCCCCGTGGGCAGAGATCGAACGCGCCGTCCTGCCGCACGTGTTCGACGTCCCCTCAGGCAGGGTCGGCCTGCCGGAGGACATTGGGAAAGCCGTCGCCTTCCTGTGCAGCCCACTTGCCGGGTACATCACGGGCGTCGACTTGCATATCGATGGCGGTGCCATGCCCGCGCTGTAGTCGGCGTGGAGAATGATAGCGCTTTCAAGTGCAGCAACGTCGATGTGAATAGTCTGCCTGGATCGAGAGTGGCGGGATAGCTATGTCCGCTTACCTGCCATGCTCGCCCGAACGCGGTCAGCCTGCTCCCGGCCAGATCCGGACACGATGGCAGACTCAAATCCGCGTCCGAGTTGCGTCGGAAGCAGTCGGCCGAACGGGGGTCGAGTTTCGAACCGAGACACGACCGGATCGTCAGAACGCTTGGCGGTACAGCGCCAGCGCGTCCGCCTCGCTCACGTCGACCGGGTTGTTGACCAGCAGCCGGGTCTGGCGCATCGCGTCGGCGGCGAGCCGCGGCAGCGTGTCGGCGGTGACGCCGACCTCGCGCAGGCGGCGCGGCGCGCCGCTCGCGTCGAGGAGCGCGCGCATGCCCGCGACGAACGCGTCCGCGCGGGTGCCGCCCGCATCCGGCGCGCCGATGACGTCGGCGAGCTCGGCGTAGAGCGGGGCGGCCGCCCGTGCGTTGAACCGCAGGACCGGCTCGAGCATCAGCGCGTTCGCGAGGCCGTGCGGCACGTGGTGGTGGCCGCCCAGCGGGTAGGCGAGGGCGTGGACGGCCGCCACCGGCGCGTTGGAGAAGGCCTGTCCCGCCAGCATGGCGCCGAGCAGCATGCCCTCCCGGCCCGCGCGGTCGGCGCCGTCGCGGCATGCGGTGATGAGGTTGGCCGACAGGAGCCGGAGGGCTTCGCGCGCGAGCGCGTCCGAGAGCGGGTTCTTCCGGTGGCGGCTGGTGTAGGCCTCGATGGCGTGCACCATCGCGTCGATGCCGGTGGCGGCGGTGTGGATCGCCGGCAGGCCGACCGTCAGCGCGGCGTCCAGCAGCACGTCGTCGGCGTAGAGCCGGGACGACACCACGCCCATCTTGGTCGTCTGCCCGGTGGTGAGGATGGCGATGTTCGTCACCTCCGATCCGGTTCCGGCGGTGGTCGGGACGAGGACGAGGGGGAGGCGGCCGCCGACGACCCGGTCGACGCCGTACATCTCGGCCAGCGTCTGGCGGGTACCCGTCAGGAGCACCGCCGCGAGCTTGGCCACGTCGAGCGACGAGCCGCCGCCGAGCCCGATCACGAGGTCGGCGCCGTGCGCTCGGCCCTGCGCCGCGCAGGCCAGCAGGACGTGCTCCGGGGGATCGGCGACCACCGCGTCGAAGATCGCGACGGAGACGCCGTTCGCCCGCAGGTCGTCGGCCACCGGCGCCACCAGCCCGGTCCTTACGAGGCCGGCATCGGTCACGAGCAGGGCTCTGCGCGCCGAGAAGCGCGCGGCGATCCGCTGGCCGAGCCGGGCGGCCCCGCCCCACTCCACGCGCAGGGACGGCACGGTCCGGAAGTCGAATGCGTTCGTGCTCACACGGAGGTCCTCCCGTCGTTGTCCGCGCGTCCGGACCCGGTGCGCCGCTGGCCCTCACGGATCATCGGTGCCGCCTCGTGAGGCCCTGGCCGCCGCTCGCTCGCACCCGCAGCGCGCCGTGAGGGACGTTCGTGATCACGCGCGGAACCTCCGGCCGAAGGTCCCACAGCACGGCCTGCGCGTAGCTCACCGTCCGCGCGCCGTCGGGGGCGGCCGGCTGAAGGTAGCAGTGGTCGAGCGCCACGAGCAGGCTCGGAGCGAGGTGGGCCGTCCCCGGGTCGGCGGCGACGTCGAGGCGGACCGCGTCCTGCACGCCCGTCGGGAAGTGGGCGAGCACCTGGACGACGTCGTCGACCGCCTCGAAGGTCAGGCACAGCGACAGGCAGAGGCGCTCGACGCGCTCGGCGCCGGGCGCCTCGGGCGCGCCGCGCAGCAGGGCGAGGCGGATGCCGCCGCCATCCCTGTCCGGCAGCGTCCAGTGATGGGCGGACGGCACGCCCGCCAGCGCGACGATGGAGCGGGGCACGAGCTTGGACGGCTCGGCAGCGCGCTTCTCCGGCCGGCCGTGCTCGCGATAGTGCTGGAGCGGATTGGCCTTGACGGCGACCACGTCCGGGTAGCGGTTGAGGTAGGACCGGGTGCTGAAGCGCGGGTGCGGGTCGTAGCCCGCCGCCGCCCCGATCGTGAGATAGTGCCGCAGGGGATCGAGGCGCGTCCGGATGCCCTGCGCGCGGTAGAACGGCGTGTCGAAGTCGGCGTTCGGGTCGTAGTCCCTGCGCGCGCCGAGCAGGACGTAGTGCAGGAACGGATCGAGGCTGGACGCCGCCGCGTCCGGGTAGGTGCGCAGGTAGTAGGCGGTGTCGAACAGCGTCGGCACCCGGCCCAGCGTCAGCCGGCGCAGGAGGCCGGTGACGGTGCGGGTGAGGCGGGGTCGGCCCAGCGTCGCGCTCATGCGAAGGTCGAGGCTTCGCAGATCTGCCGGAGGCGTTCGCGGTAGGCGTGCGGTGCGCATTCCGTCCGAATCCGGTCGAGGCCGGCGCCCTGGACGCGCCGCCACAGGTCGGCCCCGTCGTGGAGCCGGATCAGCCCCTCGGCGAAGCCGTCGGGGTCCTGCCAGTCGCAGGCCCGGTAGCCGACGCCTTCCTCCCAGCCGATCTGCTCGGCGAGGATGGGCGTGATGAAGCTCGGCAGCCCGTGCCGGATCGCCTCGTGGACCTTGTGCGGGATGCCGGCCGCGAAGCGCGTCGGCGCGATGCAGACCCGGGCCGCGTCGAAGAGCGGCCCGGCGTCGGGAACGCGGCCCATGACCGTGACGCCGGGCCGCGCGAAGCGGGCGCGGATCTCGGGGGCGACCGTGCCGACGATCCGCAGGGCCGCCTCCGGCATCCCGGCGCGCAGGCGCGGCCACACCGCCTCGAAGAACCAGTCCAGCGAATCGACGTTCGGCTGGCCCTCCTCGGAGAGCGCGCCGATGAACAGGAAGCCCCGGCGCGCGGAGAAGTCCGGCGGGGCGACGTCCGGGAGCGCCATCGCATGGCCGAGCACCGTCGCGTTGACGCGGGTGTAGCTGGCCAGCAGCCGCGCCTCCGCCTCCGACACGCAGACGACCTGATCGGCCGCCGCGTAGTTGCGGGTCTCGGCCACGGCGTCCCGCGCGAGGTCGGCGCCGGTGCCGGAGCCGTCGCGCGTCACCGCCGTCACGAAGGCGCGCGAGGCGAACAGGGCCTCGGAATCGAACACCACCCGCGATTTCGCGAAGGCGCGCAGGCTCGATCCGCGATCCTGCAGGGTCTGGACCGTGAGGTTGATGTTGTGCGGCCGGCTGACCCAGAGCACGTCGAAGTAGGCCGGCCGCTCCGCGATGAGGCGCGCGAGGCCCTCGGGTCCGTCGGCGGCGAGGATCTCGACCCGCTGGTCGATGTCGCGGCAGCGCTGCGCCTGCTCGGAATCCGCCCGGTAGATCGGGTACAGCGTCACGCCGTAGCCGAGCCCGGCCATCGTGTTGACGATGTGGTTGGCGCGCGGGTAGCCGGCGCCCATGTCGCGGTGGGGCACGGTGTCGTCGATGAAGAGGATGCGAAGCTGCCAGGGGTCGTGGTCGCGCGCGCCGAACCCCTCCCGGGGCGGTCCCTGATGGAACAGCCAGCCGCGGTGGCGTTCGAGGAAGAGCGCCCGGTTGCGATCGAGGCGGGCCTCCACGTCGGCGCGCTTGGTGCTCGTGGCGTTCTCGAAATGCACCGCGGCGGCGCGCGCCTGGTAGACGACGCGCCGGCCCGCCTGGTGGCAGCGCACGCACAGGTCGGTGTCCTCGAAGTAGGCCGGGGCGAAGGCGTCGTCGAACCCGTTCAGGGCTCGGAAGAACGTCCGCTCGATCATCAGGGCGGCGCCGGACACGTAGCCCACCTCGCGCGTAAAGGCGCCCTCCGGCGCGAACGGGTCGCCGACACCCCTCATGTACGGATGGGTGAGCTGGGCGTCCTCCCGGAAGGTGGCGCCCGCCTCCTGGAGGATGCCGCCGGGAAAGACGAGGCGGGCTCCGACGATGCCGACGGTGTCGAGCTCCGTGAACGTGGCCGCCATTGCGCGCAGCGCCCCGGGCATCAGGTCGACGTCGGGGTTGAGGAACAGGACGTAGCGCCCGCGCGCGCGCGCCGCCCCCGCGTTGCAGGCCGGCCCGAACCCGGCATTCGTCCGGTTCAGGACGATGGTGGCCCCGTCGATCCGGTCGAACAGGGCACGGGTCTCGGGCGTGGACGCGTTGTCGACGAGGATGACCTCGAAACTGATGCCGGCGCAGGCCTGCTGCGCGGCGAGGCGGTAGAGCGTCAGCGCCAGGATGTGGCGGGCGTTGAGCGACACCATCACGATCGAGACGACGGGCGCCGCTTCGGGCCGGAAGCCGATCCGCACGTCGTTCAGGAACAGGGCATCCCAGACCAGCCGGGCCTCGGCGCTCACGACCCTGCGGCCGGCCTCGGTATCGACGGCGTCGAAGGCCTCGCTCATGACAGCCCCACCGATTCGGCCGATGGCCGATCCGCGACGATCCGGACGCGGCCGATCAGGTCGTCGCTCAGCACCAGCACCGTTCCCTCCGCCGGCAGCGGGCCCGGTCCCGCGTGCCGGAAGCTCGCCAGCGCCGGCACGGGCGTCAGGTCGGGCCGCGCGGCGTCGAAGGCGAGACCCGGCGCCCCGTGCAGCGGCGCGAGGCCGTCGAGGGTCAGTTCATGCGCCCGCCCGCCCGCGGCCTCGACGAGGAAGGCCGCCACACTGCGCGGCCCGGTCAGGAAATGGCTCGGGACGCGCAGGGCGAGGTCGAAGCCGGCCCCGCCCGCGCCGACGCGGCGTCCGTCCGTCGTCCAGTCCGCCACCGCGTCGCGGAACGCGAGGATCGCGGCCTCGCGTGCCGCTCCGGGAAGCCGCCGGTCGCGCACCCACTCGGGCGAGAACGCGACGCGGACCGGCCCGAGGCTCCGGCCCGCCGCCACGGCCGGCGCAGCGAACCAGCGCCGCCGTTCGGGCGCGTACCGGAGAGCCCGCGCCGCGTCCTCGCTCAGGCGCTCGGTCGCCACGAGGCGGCCGCGTTCGGGATCGTCGAGGACGGGCGAGTCCAGCGCGCGCGCGCAGGCGAGCCCGGCCTCCTCCGCGTCGGTCGACGGGGATGGGGCGGCGACCGGCGCTCCTTCGTCGGGTTTGCCGCGCGCTTCCGCCTTGCCGCGCGCTGCCGCGCCGATCAACGCCGCGAGTTCCGCCTCCGACCGGCGCGCGTGGTCGTTGTAGCGGTCGAGCAGGGCGGCGCAGGCCCGCGTCAGCGCCGCGAGGCCGGCCTCGTCCCGGTGCAGCGCCAGGATCGTGGCCTTGACCGCCTCCACCCCCGCGCAGCGATGGGCCGGCGCCTCGGCACCGAACCCCTCGAAGCCGATCCCGGTGCCGACCACCGGGACGCCGTGGGAGAGCGCCTCGGCGACCTTCATCTTGAGGCCGCTGCCCATCAGCATCGGGGCCACGATCACGTCGGTCTGCGCGTAGAACCCGCGCAGGTCCTCGACGTAGCCCAGCAGCCGGACGCCCGGCAGGCTGAGGCCGCCGAGCGCGTTGCAGATCTCGCCCGCGATCAGCAGTTCGGGCCGATCCGGCGTCCAGCCCATGGTCCACGCGTGGGCGAACTTGCTGATCGAGAACAGGTTCGGATCGTTGCCATGCCCGACGAAGCCGATCCGCGCGATTCCGGCCGGTGCCGCGAACGGGGCGTGCACCGGGAAGGCGGGCGGCAGCAGCAGGACGCGCCGATCGGTCAGGTCCGCGAAGTGGGCCGCCTCCTCCGCCTGGATCGCGAGCACGACGTCGGCCCGGGCGAGGCCCGCGGCCTCGCCCGCGCGATCGGTGTAGAAGAAGTTCGGCTCCGCGCGGAACGGCCTGTACTGCAGGTGCCGGTCGGTGAAGCGGTCGTGCGTGTCGATGAGCTTGAGGATGCCCGCCGGGACGCGTTCGAGGCACCGCGACAGGAAGACGTAGTTCACGAGGACCGCGACCGTGCCCGGATGGGCCTCGGCGTACCACGCCACGAACCGGTCGAGGGCCGCCGAGGCCCAGTCGTCGATGCCGAAGGGCCCCGAGCGGGACTTCAGCGGGATCGTCTCGTCCGCCTCGATCAGGAAGGTGCGCCGGAAGGCCGCCGCCATGGCCGCGAAATCCGTCGGCGGACGCTGGCCGAAGCGCCGGTAAATCTGATCCTCGTGGGCGAAGTAGGCGAAGTCGAGGGCGAAGCCCGCCCGCTGGAGCGCTTGGCAGGTCAGCGCGAGCCGGCGCCGGTTGCCCGCGCTCGCGGGCGCTGCCGGCATCGGCGCGACGACGAGGATCGCCGGGCGTCCGGTCGGGGCGTCGTCGCCCATCACGCACCCGCCCGCAGGCGTGCCGGGGTGAACCGGCCGGTGCCGACGAGGTAGGCGCGCTCGGGCCCGCGGTCCGGCGCCGGTCCCCAGACCGGATCGAGGTCCAGATCCATCCGCGGCCGCGGCGCGAAGGTCAGGCGCGCGGTCCCGACCCGAGCGCAGCTCGCGCCGGCGGGGCCATCGAGCACGAGGTAGTTCGGCACGTCCGCGCCCGAGACGCTGCAGGAGCCCGGCCGCTCCGGGTCGAGCGCGAGTTCGGGCGCGTCCTTCGCGAGCGGCATCGCGCGCAGGGCCGGCGCGAGCAGCGGAAACAGCGCGGCGAGCGGCCCCACGGTCCGCGCCGTCACGGCCGAGAGCACGGCCCGCGCGAGGACGGCGCGTTCGTCCGGCGGCAGCTCGTCCGGCGGTCGCGCCGGGGACGACGACACGTGGAGGTCGCGGAAATGCGTCGCGACGACCAGCGCGCCCCCGCCCTCCAGCGCCGCCTCGGCCTCCCGCCCGCGGGGCCGCGCGACCAGCAGGCAGGTCGGCCGGCTCGCGGCCGCGCTCATCCCGGCAAACGCCCAGGTCACGAGGTCGAGATGCTCGGGCCGCGCGATGCCGAGCGGGATCGGCATCGCGGTCGGCAGGCGGAACTTGCACAGGTACCAGCCCGGGCCGAGGCGGATCGTCCGACCGTCGATGCCGGGGGCGCGGCCTTCATCCTCGACCGACCGGGCCATCCACCCCATTCCTCGGCTTGCGGCGCCACGCGCCCGGGCAGCGGACCGCTCCGGCGGTCGCGGGCTCGCCCTCCGAACGCCGCGCCGACCGGCTGCGCGATTCCACCGGGTCACGGCCCGCGCTTGCTAGGTCAGCGTGGCCGCGGGCGCAAGCCGGGCCGCGGGCGGGTGCCTCCCGATCCTGCCCGTGCCGCCGATCGTTCGTCCGGCGCACGGGCCCGGTGCGCGTGGCAACCGTCATAAGGCGGATTCACCATCCGTTGCGGCCGATGTCGTAAAGCTGACACAGCCGCGGCATTTGCAGGACACGTTCGTGCCGCAGCGATCCCGGCTGCGGAAAGCGTGTAGTACTCAGGCCTCCCGGGTATCGAGGCGCGTTCGCTCCGCGGGCGCATCGCGCCGTTGGAGCATTCTCAGGCGAGGTGTATGCCGGCTCGCGTGAGGAAAAATGCGGTCAACCCAGAGACTTAGAGCGCCTTCCATGATGATCCAAGGATCATCATGGAAGGCGCTCTAGGGGCGCGGCGGAGGGCGAGCGGTGCAGACCAGCAGCGAGGCGATCGGCGGCAGGGCGGAGACGCTCGCCGACTTCCTCCAGCGCCGCCGCGGCCTCGCGGCCGTCCCGAAATCCGCCGCAGCCCGCGCCAGCGGCGGCGCGGCCGAGGCGATCTGGCGGGAGGGGAGCGTCTCGGCGGTCGATCTCGCCGACGCGGTCGCGGCCTATCACGGCGTTGCGCGGGCGGACCGCGACGCCATTGCCGCCCTGCCGCACGCCCTCAACGACCTGTCGCGCGACTTCCTGCGGGAGGCCTACCTCTACCCGGTCGAGCGGGACGGGCGTCCGCTCCTCGTGGTGGCCGATCCGGGCAACCTCGATCCGATCCGGGCGGTGGCCCTCGCGCTCGGCGGTCCCGTTCCCCTCGCGGTCCTGTCCTTCGAGGAGATCGAGGACCTGTTCGAGCGCAACCACGCGCGCGACGCGCCCAGGGGCGAGGCCGCGGACCCGGAGGCGGGGACCGACTACGCCCTCTCCGACGACATCGAGACCCTGCAGGACCTGGCCCGCGGCGCCCCGATCGTGCGCGTCATCGACGGCCTGCTCGAGCGCGCGATCCAGGCCGGCGCCACCGACATCCACCTGGAGACCGGGCGCGAGGACCTGAAGGTCCGCTTCCGCATCGACGGCCACCTGCGCGCGCAGCAGACCCTGCCGCGCCACATGGCGGCGGCGGTGATCTCGCGCGTGAAGATCCTGGCCGGCCTCGACATCGCCGAGCGCCGGCTGCCGCAGGACGGGCGGACCAACGTCAAGGTCGGCAACACCGAGGCGGACCTGCGCGTGGCCGTCATGCCGACCCTCTACGGCGAGACGGCGGTGCTGCGCATCCTGCTCAAGGACACGCGGCTCCTGGACTTCAAGCGCATCGGCCTGTCGGACCACGACCGCGACGCCGTCGTCCGCCTGCTGGCCGAGCCCCACGGCATCATCATCGTCACCGGCCCGACCGGCAGCGGCAAGACGACGACGCTGGCCACCGCGATCTCCCTGCTCAACGATCCCGCCCGCAAGATCGTGACCGTCGAGGACCCGGTCGAGTACCAGATCCCGGGCATCCACCAGACCCAGATCAAGCCGTCGATCGGCCTGACCTTCGCCACCGCCCTGCGCTCGTTCCTGCGCCACGACCCCGACGTGATCATGGTCGGCGAGATGCGCGACCGGGAAACGGCGGCCATCGGCATCCAGGCCGCGCTCACCGGCCACCTCGTGCTGACGACGCTGCACACCAACAGCGCGGTCGACGCCGTCGTGCGCCTCGTCGACATGGGCGTCGAGCCGTACCTGATCGCCTCCAGCCTGCGCGGCGTGATCGGTCAGCGGCTGGTGCGCCGGCTGTGTGAGCGCTGCCGCGTGCCCGACCCGAAGGGCTGGGAGATCGCCTGCGAGGTCCGCGCCCGCCGCGGCGGGCCCGAGCCAGCGCGCCGGGACTTCCACGCGGCGGCCGGCTGCCCCCACTGCAACGACAGCGGCTATCGCGGGCGCGTCGGCGTCTTCGAGGCCCTGGCGGTCGACGACGACCTGCGCGACCTGATCCGCGGCCAGCCCGATCCGCGGGTCATCCTGCGGGCGGCGCGGGCTGCCGGGATGACGACGATGCTCGACGACGGCATCACGAAGGCGGGCCTGGGATTGACCTCCCTCGACGAGGTCCTGCGCATCTCCGGGTGAGCGCGGCGGAGCGGAAGCGAGGACGAATGCTGGGGCTGGAGGAAGGGCTTGCCGGGGTGAGGATTCCCGATCCGGTCCGGGCGGTGGCGCGGGCGGGCGGGCGGGCGCTCTCGGCCCTGCTCGACGCGTTCGTCGCCCGCCTCGCGCCGCTCGCCGCGCGCGTCTCGGCCGGGCCTCGGCACGTCGCCGTGGTCGAGCCGGGCGGCCTCGCGCTCCACACCTTCCACGGTGGCCGCCACAAGGGCCGCGCCGCGGCCCCGCTCCACCTGCGCGACGGGGAGCGGGCCCCGGACGCGTTCCGCTCGGGCGACCTGGAACTGCGCCTGCCGCCCGAGCAGTTCCTGACGCGGGCGCTCCGCCTTCCCGACGCCGGGCGCGGGTACCTCCAACCGATCATCGCCCACCGCCTGGAGCGGCTGACGCCCTGGCGGGCGGACAAGGTTCTGTACGGGTTCAGCGTGGTCGAGGGCGTCGCCGAGGACGGCACCATCGGCGTCGAGTTGCTCGCGACCTCCCTCGACCTCGCGGCGCCGTTCCTGAAGCGCCTCGCGGATTCCGGGCTCACCCCCACGGCGCTGGGCAGTGCGGCCGAGCCGCTCGACGCGCCGCTGCGCTTCGATCTCTACCGGGGCCGGGCCGAGCAGACCGACGGCCGCCTGCGGGCCCGCACCGCCCGTGCGCTCGCGATCGTGCTGGCCGCCCTCGGCCCGGCCTGCCTGATCTCGTTCGCGCTTGCCTCCTCGGCCGCGACCGACCTGCGCGAGGCGGAGGAGAGCCTCGCGAGCCTGCGGGCCAAGCTCAGTGCGCGGAGCGGGCCCGGCACGTCGCGCGAACGGGCCCTGATCGAGGCCAAGCGGCCGGAGAGCGCGGCCCTCGTCCTGATCGACCGGCTGAGCCGGGCGTTGCCGGACAACACGGTCCTGCGCGAACTCGACATCGATCCCGCCCGGATTCGCCTGGTCGGCCGCTCGGCCGACGCGCCCGCCCTGATCGCCCGGCTCGAAGCCGAGGCGCAGTTGCGCAACCTGCGCTTTGCCGCCCCCGTGATCCGCGACGCCGACCGGCGGGACGCGTTCGATCTCGTCGCGGCCCGTGGGCCGGCGGCGGAGGCGGTCCGGTGACCCTGTCGCAGGCGCGCGAGGCGCGCTGGTTCGGGCCGCTGGCCGTCGCCCTCTTCGTCGGCGCACCGCTCCTCCTCGTCGCGCTCACCCTGTCCAACCTCGTGCGCTGGTCGGAAGCCGGCGCGGCCGCGGCCGAGACCCGGGGCCACCTCGCGCAGCTCGAGGACCGCATCCGCGCCGAGGCCGGGCGGGCCGCGCCGGTCCGGGGCGACATGTCGACCCTGTACCTGACCGCCGGCACCGGCAGCCTCGCCCATGCCGAGTTGCAGCAGCGCCTCGTCGGCCTCGTCGAGCGGGCCGGCGGCCGGTTGATCGAGGTCCGCGGCGACGAGGCGCCGGAGGCTGCGGCCCAGCGCAGCATCCTGCTGCGCGTGAGCCTGGACATCGGCAACGACGGCCTGTTCGACCTGCTGTCGGGCATCGAGGCGGGCCTGCCGATCCTGACCGTCGAGGCGCTGAACGTCCGCGCGGCGTCGGGTCGCGGCGCGGGCGACGAGGCCGATCCGACGCTCCGCGTCGCCCTGGCGGTCCGCGGCTACCGACGGGAGGAGGCGCCGTGATCGGGACGCCCGCTCCGGTGATCGCGCGCCCGATCGCGGCGGCCTGCGCGGTTCTCCTGATCCTGACCTGCGCGCCGGGGATCGAGCGCGCCTGCGCCCAGTCGCCGGTCGCGGCGCCGACCGCCGTTCCGCCCGCGACGGCGGCGGCGCGCACCCTCAACCCGCTGAGCGCGCTTGATCCGGCCGGCCTCGGCGCGTTCCGGGGCCGGCCGCTCTTCGCGCCGTCGCGGCGCCCGCCCCCGGCGCGGCCGGTCGAAGTCGCGCCGCCGCAGGCCGTGGCGGTCCTCAGCCCGCCGCCGGACCTGCGCCTCGTCGGCGTCGTCGCAGGGCTCGACAAGGCGGTGGCGATCCTGCGCCGCGCGGCCGGCGGGGCGTCCCTGAACCTGAAGATCGGCGACAGCGTGGACGCATGGCGCGTGGACACGATCGCGCCCGATCGCGTGACCCTGCGCGACGGCGAGCGGGCGCAGACCTACCGCCTCTTCACCGTCGGCGGATCGGCACCCTCAGCACCGCCGCTGCTCACCTCCGGTGTCCCGCAGCCCGGCCCGCGCGGCCTGCCGTGACGGCTGGGCCCCGCGGGGCCGACCTCGAGGAGTGACCCTTCCGGCACCGGCACGCGTCCGCGACCGGTTGCCGGACCGCGGGATCAAGCACGGGATCGGTGATCGCGAGACCAACGCAAAAAGCCGTCCCCGACCCTGTCGGGTCGGGGACGGCTTCAGGGGCCGCCCATCCCGGCACCGCTGGGCGCCGGGATGCATCGACCGCGCGCTCAGCGCAGGGTGCCGTTGAGGCCGCCGGGGAAGAAGCCGCCCGGGCTCTGGGTCGTGTTGAGGTAGACGATGTCCAGGACCTGACCGGGCGTCCGGGCGAAGACGAGGCCGTTGGCGTCCGTGGGCACGATGTTGGCATCGGTCTGGGAGAAGCCCCGGGTGGCGGACTGATCGCCGCTGATGCCTTGGTCGAGGTCGGTGGTGCCGTCGAGCGAATCGCGGGCGTTGGAGATCGCGTTCGCTTGGTTGATCAGGCCCTTGGCGTAGAGGGTCGTCCGGATGATGCCGGCGTGGTAGGCCTCGACCGCGAGGATGCTGGCGGCCGCGCTCAGGTAGGCCTTGCTCTGGATGGCGCCGGCCGCACCGTTGTAGGCCGTGACCCCGACGTCCTCGAAGATGAACGACGCGAGCAGGAAGTTCGTGTCGTTGGCGTAGGCGTCGAACCGGTCGTTGGGACCGATCAGGCCGGCGGCGCGGGCGGCGGCGGTGAAGGCGAAGTCGATGTCGAGCCGGGGACGGCTGACGGCGGCACTTCCCAGGGCGGAGCGGAGGAAGCGGACGTGGTTCTCCTCGTCGGAGGCGATCTCGAAGGCGTACTTGCGGACGTTCGGGTCGGAGAACGGAACCGCGCGGCCGCCGCCGCTGACGGCACCGATCGCGCCGACGCCCTGGAGGTCGCCCGCCTTCAGCCCCGAGCCGTTGGCGGCGTTCAGGTAGAACTCGGCCTCGAGGTACTCGAGGTTGAGGGCGAAGTTCAGGATATCGGCGTCGGTGACGTTCGGCGGAAGCGCCTGCGCCCGGGCCGAACCCGTCCCGGCGCCAAGCACGGCCGCGCCGGCCACGCCGAGGCCCAGGGTCTGCAGGAAGGCGCGGCGGCCCTTCGCGAGGTTGATGGGGCGCGCGGTGGCATCGAGATCCGACATCTCGCCCTCGGGGGCGGTCTGCTTATGAGCCATGATTTGTGTCTCCCAACGGGTCGGACGCTAAATTTTCAGCGCTGGCGGCAACTTATCGGCCAAGACAATTGCGGCAATGACGAACTTGCTAAAACTGTCTTAACCTTTGAGTATTTTTGCTGCGTGTGTCTAATCTGGCACTTCGCGGCCAGAAGCGGACTATATGATGCCGGGCCGGTGGGCAATCCGACGAATGGGGGCTAGGATGACCACTCGCCGGGATTGGAAAATCGTCTCATGTCTTTGATGCGGCTGCCCCTGGTTTTCGCCTGCTGCGCAGGACTTTATTCAGGTGTCGCCCCGGCGCGCGAGGCCGGCCCGCCCCGGGCCAGCCTCACCGGGCCGGAATCCGAGATCGATCTGACGGCCCGCCCCCTGCGGCCGGTCCCGGTTCGGAAGGCCGCCGGCGATGCGGTGGTGGGTCCGGATCGGAGCGAGGGCCGCACGTACCACTTCAAGCCGGAGGACGTGGAGGCGACCGCGGGCCTCGGCAACGAGCCGGTGGAGATCGGCAGCCAGCCGTCCGAGTCCGGCAGCTACCGGCTGAACTTCGAGCGGGCCGAGGTCAAGGACGTGATCCACGCCATCCTGAACGAGACGCTCGGCCTCAACTACACGATGGGCGCGGAGGTGGCGGGCCAGATCACCATCTCGTCGCCGCGCCCGATGAACCGCGTCGAACTGCTGTCGGCGCTGGAGACCGTGCTGTCGGGCCAGGGCTACACCATGACCCGCAACGCCGCCGGCTACCGGATCACGGCGGCGGCCACCAGCATCGGCAACGTCAACTTCGGATCGAACCAGCAGCCGGGCTACGGCGTCTCCGTGGTCCCGCTGCGCTACGTCTCGGCCGCCGTGATGTCGAAGCTCGTCTCGGGCTTCGTCACCGAGGCCGACGGCCTGCGCTTCGATACGGGGCGCAACACGATCATCGTCAAGGGCCCCGGCCCCCGGCGGCAGGAGGCGGTGAGCGCGATCCTGGCCTTCGACGCGGACTGGATGCGGGGCCAGTCGGTGAGCCTGTTCGAGCTGCGCCGCGCGCGGCCCGAGGCGGTGGTGGCCGAGCTCGCGCAACTGTTCGACACGGGCGAGAACGGGGCCAGCTCCGGCCTGATCCAGTTCAAGCCGATCGCGCGCCTGCGGGCCGTGATGGCGATGTCGAAGAACCCCGCCCTGATCCGCCGGGCCGAAACCTTCGTGCGCAAGCTCGACGGGACGGTGGAGGCCGCCGAGGAGACGGTGTTCATCTACAAGGCGCGCTACCGCGACGCGAAGGAGCTGGCGCGGGTCATCAACGGCCTGTTCGGGACCGGCAACGCCAACGCGGCCACCGGGACGCAGGGCGCGGGCCAGGGGGCCTTCGGCGGAAACGGCCAGGGCCAGGGTCGCGGCTTTTCCGGTTCGAACCAGGGTTCCGGCGGGCTGAGCGGCGGCAATTCCGGCTACGGCGGGACGGGCACGGGCAATTCGGGCGGCGCGGGCAGCGGCGGCCAGCAGAACGGCAACACCGGTGCCGACCTGCTGCGGGCGCGCTTCGCCTCGGCCTACGGCGACGGCGCGCCGGGCAACGGCATGGCCGACGGTGGAGGGATCACCGCGCTCGGCGGCGGGGGCGACAGCCTCGACCTGACGCGGCGCGGCAACGGCGCGCGGCGGGTGTCGATCAGCGCGGACCCGTCGAACAACTCCGTCATCACCTACGCCGACGGCGAGACCTACCGGAAGATCAACGCCGCGCTGCGCCAGCTCGACGCGACGCCGGCCCAGGTCGCGGTCAACGTGACCATCGCCGAGGTCACGCTGACCGACCAGCTCAAGTACGGCGTCCAGTACTTCCTCGATTCGAAGAACCTCGGGCTCGGCAAGAACAAGGGCTCGATCGGCCTGCTCAGCGCCGCGGCGGCGACGGCGGGCGGCGCGAGCAACCTGCTCACGCCCGCCTCCGGCGGCGGCTTCAACTTCCTGGTCGGCGGGTACTCGGGGCCGGACATCGTGCTCTCGGCACTGGACGGCTTCACCGACGTCAAGATCCTGTCCTCGCCCTCGCTGGTGGTGCTCGAGAACCAGCCCGCCTCGCTCCAGGTCGGCGACTCCGTGCCGATCACCACGACGCAGGCGCAGGGCATCACCGTGCCCGGCGCGCCCCTCGTGAGCCAAGTCGAGTTTCGCGACACCGGCATCATCCTGAACGTGGTCCCGCGCATCGGGCAGAACGACGCCGTGACCATGCAGATCGAGCAGGAGATCTCGGCGGTGGTGGGGGACACGAACACGCTCACCCCGACCATCTCGAAGCGGCGGGTGGCGAGCACGATCTCGGTGGCCAGCGGCCAGACCGTGCTGCTGGCAGGCCTGATCAGCGAGAAGCGGCAGCGGTCCCGCGACGGCATCCCGTTCCTCGACCGGATCCCCGCCGTCGGCGACCTGTTCAGCTCCACCGACAACGCGGCCCAGCGGACCGAACTCGTGGTCTTCATCCGGCCCGTGGTGGTGCGCTCCGGCCGGGACGCGCAGCGGGTCGCGGAGGATTACCGCGGCAAGCTCCTCGATGCCGGCGTGCGGCGCGGCGCCACCCCGCGCCACCCGGTCACGAAGCCCTGAACCGTCGCCACATGATCCTGCCGAGCGTCAGCACGAACGCCTTCGCCGGGCCTGTCATCGGGGTCGCCGCCGCGGGCTCGGCCCTGGCGGCCTGGCTCGGGCCCGGCCCGGCCGCGACCGCTGCCATGACCGTCGCCCTCGGCCTCGTCGGGGCGCGGATCGTCTGGCAGGATCTCACCGACTTCACGATCCCCGACGCGGCCACCCTCGCCCTCGGGCTGCTCGGGCTGACCTCCCGGATCAGCGAGGGCGCGGTCCTGGCCGAGCCGATGGGCACGGTCCTCGGGCTGGCGCTCCTCGACGCCGCCCTGTGCGGCGGCGTGCTCCTGGCCCTGCGCGAACTCTACTACCGGACGCGCGGCCGCGACGGCGTCGGTCTCGGGGACGTGAAGCTCGCGGCCGTCGGCGGCCTGCTCCTCGGCACCAATGGCCTCTCCTGGGCGATCCTCGGCGCGAGTCTGGCGGGCCTCGCCGCGGTGCTGGCCGCCCGGGCGTGGCCCGGTGCGCTGCGATGGTTTCCGGTGACCGACCGGATCGCGTTCGGCGCCGTCCTCGCCCCTTCCCTGTGGGCGACGTGGCTCCTCGGTCAGATCGCGCCGACCGGGCTGAGCGAATCCTGGCTGGGCGGTTTCTGATGTCGGTCTTCGCGTACATGGCCCTCGACGCCGGGGGCAAGATCCTCAAGGGTACGATGGAGGCCGAGGCGAGCGGCGACGTCCTCACCCACCTCGACCGGGTCGGCTGCACGCCGATCTCCGTCAAGGCTCAGGCCGGCGCTCCCAAGCAGACCCGGACCCTGCGCGACTGGCTCACGCCCGACCCTCGGCCGGAGGACATCACCGGCCTGACCCTCGACCTCGCCATGCTGCTCAAGGGCGGCGTCGCCCTCGACGAGGCGCTGGTGATCCTCGCCCAGATGGAGGGTCGGAGCTGGCTCTCGCGCGTGCTGCGCGACCTGCACGCGGCCTTGAGCAACGGCCGCAGCCTGTCCCAGGCGATCGGGCAGCACCCGAAGCTGTTCCCGCCGATCTACGTGAAGATGGTCGAGGTGGCCGAGACCTCGGGGCGGCTGGAGGAGGCCCTGAGCGGGCTGGCCGTCGAGCGCCAGCGCGGCGAGCGCCTGCGCAAGCGCTTCGTCTCGGCGATCGCCTACCCGTCGTTCCTCGTGGTCGCGGCCGTCGCGGTGCTGTTCTTCATCCTGATCTACCTCATCCCGAAGTTCGAGGTCGCGCTCCAGGGCTTCCGCGACAAGATCGACCCGTCGGCGCTCATCGTGTTCGAGATGTCCGGCTTCCTCAACCGCAACCTGGACCTCGTCGTGCTCACGCTCGCGGGCCTGCTCGGCGCCGTCGTGCTGCTCAACCGCCTCGGGCGCGAGCGCGGGCTGTGGCTCGCCCTCTTCGCCCGCCTGCCCTTCACGCGGGCGGTGCTCGCCAACGAACTCACCGTCACGTTCTGCCGGACGCTGGCCATCCTGGTGCGCAACCGCGTCGACATCTCCACGGCCCTGCGGCTGATCCGCGGCGTGGTGCGCCTGCCCGGCGCGGGGCCGGAGATCGACCGGGTGATAGCCGACGTGCGCCAGGGCCAGCGCCTGTCCGAGACCCTGTTCCGCGGCAAGCTCTTCCCGCGGCACGTGGTGCAGATGATCCGCGTCGGGGAGGAATCCGGCGACCTCGCCGACAGCGCGAGCCGCGTCGCGGTGTTCTACGAGGCCAAGCTCGACGCGGCGCTCGGCCGCGTCATCGCCGTGGTCGGGCCGGCGGTCATGGTCCTGGTCAGCATCCTGATCGCGTGGCTCATCATCTCCGTGATGACGGCGCTGATGAGCATCAACGATCTTCTCGTCTGAGGTGTCGTGTCCGATGATCGTTCTCCCGCGTTCCCTCCCACTCCGTCAGGCCGGCCGCGACGCGCAGGCCGGGTTCACCCTGGTCGAATTGCTCGTCGTGCTGGTCATCCTCGGCCTCGTGATGGGGCTGGCCGGGCCGCGCGTCCTCGGCTACCTGTCGAGTTCCCGCGAGAAGGCGGCCAAGCTTCAGATCGAGTCCTTCGCCTCGGCTCTCGACCTGTTCTACCTCGACAACGGGCGCTACCCGTCCACGGGCGAGGGCCTGCAATCCCTGGTCCAGCGTCCGCCGGCGGCGGAGGGCTGGAGCGGGCCCTACCTCAAGCAGGGGACCGTGCCGCCCGACCCGTGGGGCCATCCCTACGAGTACCGGACGCCGGGCAAGACCGCGCCCTACGCGATCCTGTCGCTGGGCGCCGACGGGGTGAAGAATGGCAACGGCGTGATCGGCAAGGAATGAGGACGGGGATGCGGCGACACCCTCGATCAGGCCCGGTCCCGCACCGCGGGGCCGGCGGCGCGGCGGGCTTCACCCTGATCGAGGCGCTGGCCGCCTTCGCGATCGTCGCCGTCCTCAGCCTCGTCGTGCAGCGCGGACTGGTCCAGTCGCGCCTGGGGCTCGCGGCGGTGGAGGATCGGCTCGCCGCCGAGCGAGTCGCGCGCTCGCTGCTCGCCGAACCCGTGCGTCCCTCGGACGTCGCCAGCGGCGGCCGCGCGGGAATCCTGGACGGCTACCGCTTCGCGATCCGGCTCGCGGTCCTCGACCTCCCGCTGCCCGAGGCGGAGCGTGCGGCGCAGGGCGCATGTCCGCCGACCGCCGGCCCGTGCGATCCGGGCCGCGCCGGCGATCCCGCGCCGCCCGCCCGCTGGCAGCCGCTTCGGCAGGACATCGAGGTCGCGACCCTGCGCGGCCCGTCGGTCACCGTCGAGACCATCCGCCTCGGGCAGGTCCCCTCGACCGATGCCCGGGCGCGGTAGCCCCCGCGGATCGGGCGTCCATGAGGCTGCGCGCGTCGAGGCACGCCGCACCGTGCTACAAGCGCCGCGGCTGCGATGCCCGATCGCACGCCCCGGCAGGAAGTGACCGATGTGATGCGTGTCGAGACGATGCTCAAGCGCTTCTCACCCCGCAGGCGCGCGTCCGAGCCGGTGCGCGAGGCATCGGTCGCGCCTCCGCCGGAGGCCGAGGCCGAGCCTCCACCTCCGATGCCGGAGGCCGAGCCCGAACGCCCACGTCCCGTCGAGAGCGATGCGGCCCCGGGCGAGCCGCATAAGGAGGGCGAGACGACGTGGCGCCAAGTCCTCGATGCGGACTGGACCGAGCGCCGCCGCGTGCTCGACTGGAAGGGCATCCCGGCCGTCCACGAGTACGTCTCCCGCCTGATGACCGGCCGGTCTATGGCGAACCGCGGCTCGTGGCTCGCCTGGACGCTCGACCATCACCTCGCGCCCCTGCGGCAGCGGCTCGGCCGGGACCTCAGCCTCGCCTCCTTCGGCTGCGGTCCGGGCGCGATCGAGGAGGTGATCCTGCGGGAGGGACACTGGCCGCTCGCGAAGATCACGCTCTACGAGTACGACGAGGCCCTGCTCGCGGAAGCCCGGACCCGGATCGCGCCCTATCCCGTCGAGGCCGAGTTCCTGTCCTTCGACTTCAACCATCCGCCCGTCGTCGACCGCAGCTTCGACGTGGTGTTCTTCTGCCACGCGCTGCATCACTGCATGGACCTCGAACGCTTCCTGCCGTTCCTCAACCGGATCGTGTCGCCGGACGGGCTCATTGTGGGGCTCGACTATTTCGGGCCGCCGCGCCTCCAGATGGACCGCGACGCCCGCCGGCTCGCGGACGAGATCTTCGCCTACCTGCCCGCGCACCTGCGGCTCAACCTGAAGGAGGAGCAGTCCGGCCGCGTCGACGAGCGCCTCGTGCTGCCGACGATTCCGGCGGTGGCCAGCTACGACCCTAGCGAGGCGCCGCGCAGCGCGGACCTCCGGTCGATGCTGTTCTCGGCCTTCGACGTGGTCGAGATCCTGCCGATGGGCGGTACGCTGCTGCGCAACCTGCTGGCCGACCGGGCCGGCAATTTCCGCAGCGAGGACGACATGGCGATCCTGAACCTGACCATGATGATCGAGCGCCTCGCGATCGAGACGCGCATGATCGCCTCGGACGACCTCTACTTCGTGGTGCGGCCGTCCAACCGGATCTGAACACGCGGGCGCATCATCGATTCCAGGCCGTGACGAAGTAGGGCGCGTCCCGCGTCGGCGCGCGGGTCAGCGTGAGGGCGACGCTTCGCGTCGCCGCCGCGCCGGTCCTGGCCGTGATCCTGACCCGGAACGAGGGGCCGCGCGTGGTGGTGAGCAGCGCCTGCTGCCTCTGCAGGACCGTCTTGATCCGGTCCCCGAGCGTCGGGTCCGGTCGCGCGCGCAGGGCCATCACCTGCGCGACGAGGCTGGCCGTCATGTCGGGAAGGGACCGAAGAACGTCGGCGGACGCCTCGGCCGCATTCACCCGTCCCTGCACGTTGTCGACGGTGACGAGGCGCGCGAGCACCGCGGCATCCTCCTCCGAGACGTCCGGCAGCCAGCGCAACTCGGCCACCGTGCGGAAGCCGTCCTTCCCGCGGCCCACCGGCTTCGCCGCAAGATTGATCTTGGCCGGATCGACGTCCTTGGCCGGTCTCTCGTCGTAGCGGTCCCGCCACTGCACGACGCGGGCGGCAAAATCGTCCGGCTTCAAGGCCGTCAGTCCCGCGACGCGATAGGCGCCGGCCAGCAGGACCGGATCGGACCAGTTCAGGTCGATCCGGCCGGACTCGTCGCCGGCCGTCAGCGTGATCGAGCCGCTGTCGAGGTTGATCTGCTGTTCGCGCAGCCGGGCGGTCGGCAGCTTCAGATCGAAGAGCTCGTAGGCCGCCAACTCGGTGCCGGCCCGGATCAGGCCGTCGAGCTTCAGGTCGTCGGCCGTTCCGCGAACCCCGCTGAGCGCGGAGCGGACCAGAAGCGCCGCCCCGCCTGCGAGGCTCATCATCAGCACCATGATGCCGAGCACGGCGACCAGGATGAAGCCGTCCTGCCTGCCGCGGCGCACGTCAGCGTGCCTGCTGCGCGGCGACGGCGCCCACCGGCTCGGGCGCCGGCTCGCCCGAGCCGTCCGCCAGCGACCGCTCGTCGACCCGGCTGCAGAAGGCCTTGCGCGGCGCGGCGCAGCCGGGCTCCGCCTCGATGCGAAGCGGCACGCGCAGGCTCGACAGGATGTCCCCGCTCGCCGGATCGGTGAACGCCACGCGCACGGCGATGGGCAGGGTCTCGCCCGCGGGCCACGCGTCGAGCAGGATCTCCGGACCGCCGGCAACGGGTGCCGCGACGTAGGCGAAGCGCATCTCCGCCTCACCGGCGTAGAGCGTGCGCGAGACCCCGAAATCGAGGCTGTCCTGTCCCCGATCCAGGGGCGACAGGGCCGCCTCGCCGCGCAGCACGAGGCTGCGTCCCTCCGCCGGTGCGCTCTGGAGGAGGACCGCGACCGTCCGGACAGGCCGGTCCTCGCCGGACCTGTCGATGGCGAACAGGACCCGGTCGGGCAATCCTAGGAAGACGAAGGCCCTCGGTCCCGGCCCGCCCCAGCGGGCGCGGGCGACGGAGCCGAGGTCGCGGGCGACGGCCGCGAGCGCGTGGCCGGCGGCATCCATGCGCTCGGTGCGCTGGGCCGTCAGGTCGGCCTGCCGCGACATCAGCCCGAGCAGCGACCCGAGGGCGACGAGGATCACGGCGCTGATCGCCATCGTGGCGAGCGCCTCCACGAGCAGGAACCCGGCGCTGGGCATGCGCGCACCCCGGACGCGCCGCCGGCGGGAGGCCGACCGGGCCGGCGCGTCACTCGTCAAGGTGCGCCCCCCGGTCGATCCCGATCGCGGCGGTGAGCGGGTTCACCCGGACGGACAGGATGCCGGATCGGTCCGCCCGCATCAGGAAGATCTCGCCGCCGGACGCGCTGCCGTCCGGCATGAAGCGGATGCCGTCGAGCGCCGGTCCGGACACCCGCAGGAACAGGCTCGCCGGGATGGAGACCGCGCCGTTGGTCGCGCTGCGAACCTGCCCGGCGACGAGATCGACGAGGCTCGTGACCGGACGGCCGCTCCGGACGGCCTCGTCGCGGTCGGCGCGCAGGACCGCCACGATCTCGAACGCCTTGATCCGCAGGCTTGCGCTGCCGCCCGAGACCGAACTGCGCGGCAGCGCCAGCACGGCCGTCAGGCTGACGATGGCCAGCATCAGCGTCACCTCGATGAGCGTGAAGCCGGCTCGGCCGGGGCAGCCGACGGCGTTCGCGTCTCCCATCCGATCCCAGATCACCGGACTCTCCTGCGCCGTCGCCGCGGTTCGCGCCGTGCACGCGCGATCGTTGGCGGACGAGCGCGTCGAAACCGAGGCGCGAGGCGGAGCCGACGCGGGCGCTCAGATTGCGGAAGGATGCATTCCGAGGGCATTCTCAGTCCTGACGCGCTCCGGCGATCGGCAACCTGCACGGAGCGTGCGGCGCGAGGCCCAACCATGACCACCCGACGTACGTTCTGGTCGCTTCTCGCCGGCCTGCCGGCGCTCGCCGCCCTCGGTACGCGGGCAGGGCACGCGCAGGAAGGTCCGACCACCGCGGCCGATCCCGCGCCGACCGGTCCGCCCGGCACCACCATGCTGACGATCTTCCTCAAGCACGACGAGACCAAGACCCTCGACCAGATCAACGCGCACCTGAAGGAGACCGGATGGTTCAAGGCCTTTCCGCCGCCCGGCGTCGAGGTCGTGAGTTGGTACGTGATGATGGGCGTCGGTCAGGTGGTGACCCTCCGCTTCCCGCCGGAGCGGCTGCGGGAGATCAACGTCCTCGTCGAGAGCAAGGCCTGGGGCGGCTACGGCACGCAGTTCTACCCGACCTACGACTACCGCGGCCTCTACGAGCAGACCCGGAAGAAGATGGGCTGAGCGCCTCTCACGAGACCGCCGCCCGCAGTGGCTTGCCTCAGGACGCCGCGTCGCGGCGTTCCAGCAGCTCGATCCGCACGTCGTCCGGGCCTGCGACGAAGGCCACGCGCAGGCCCGGATGGCGTTGCTGCGCGTCCGCGAGGATGCGCACGCCGCGGGCGCGCATGTCGGCGAGCGCCGCGTCGAGGTCGGCGCAGCCGAGGCCGAGATGCTCGATGCCGAGGTGGGGCGCCTGCGCCGTCGGTGCGGTCCCGGCGGGCGCCTGCTCGATGAACACGGTCAGGCCGCCGAGGTCGAGCACCACCCGGCTCACCGCGGGCGCGCCCTCGCGGCGGACCTCCCGCGCGCCGAAGGTCTCGACGTAGAAGCTCGCGGCCGAGACCGCGTCGCGGCTGCGCAGGTGCAGGTGATCGTAGCGGTAGGTCATCGTCGCGCGTCTCGTGGCAGGCCCGCATCGGGATGCGATGGCTGGGTTCAGCGCGGCGGCAGCGCGGCGCGGGGATCGTGGCGGGCGAGCCGCCCGAGCAGGTACTCGACCTCGGCCACCGCCGTCGCGCTCAGTGCGCCCGCGGGCCTGCGCTGCACGTCCGAACCGATCAGGCCGCGCCGCGCCATCACGTACTTGCGCACCGCCAAGCCGATGCCGGGCTGCTGCTCGTAGCGCAGCAGCGGCAGGTGAGCGTCGAACAGGTCGTGGGCGGCCTCGCGCGCGCCGGCGGCCGAGAGCCGGACCACGTCGACGAGCATGTCGGGAAACGCGTAGCCGGTCATCGCCCCGTCGGCGCCGCGTTCGCACTCGAAATCGAGGAACAGGCCGCCGTTGCCGCACAGGATCGAAATGGGCCGCATCGTGCCGTCGGCCTCGAAGGCGCGGAGCGCCGAGATTTTCTCTAGACCCGGCCAGTCCTCGTGCTTGAGCATCATGCAGGACGGATTGTCGGTCACGATCCGGCGGATCACGCCGGGCGTCATCACCACCGTGAAGGTCAGCGGATAATCCTGGATCACGAACGGCACGTCCGCGCCGATCGCCTCGGAGGCCTGAGCGTAGTAGGCCACGATCTGATCGTCGGTGCGCAGGCTGCTCGGCGGCGCGATCATCACGCCGGCCGCGCCCGCATCCATGGCGCTGCGGGCAAGCGCCGCCATGGCGGCGAAGCCCGGTGCCGAGACGCCGACGATCACCGGGAGCTTTCCGGCGCGCGCGATGAAGCGCCGGGCGACGACGAGCGCCTCGGCCGGGTCCAGCTTGGGCGCCTCGCCCATCACGCCGAGGACGGTCAGGCCGGTGGCGCCGCCCTGCGCGTAGAAGTCGGTCAGCCGGTCGATCGAGGCGAGGTCGATCGCGCCGTCGGCGGCGAAGGGCGTCGGGGCGATCGGGAAGACGCCGCGTTCGGATGCGTTCAGGCGCATGGTCATCTCCGTGTCTTCCCGAAGTCTCGGACCGTCTCGTGGTCAGGGTCTCGGGCTTGGGCCGCGCTCAGAGGAGGTGTCGATCGAGGCGGATGATGCGGCAGGGGTCGCCCGCGCGCGCCGCCGGGGCGTCGGGCTCGCGGATCAGCAGGGCCTCGGCGCGGCCGAGCACAGCCAGCATCGAGGAATCCTGGCGCGATTCCGGGTGGGCCACCGGCAGCCGGTCCGGCGCGGTGTCGAGGGCGGCGCGCATGTAGTCCTGGCGGCCGTCGTTGGCCGGAAGGTCGCGGCCGAGGCGGGCGGGCTCGCTGCGGTCCTCGCCGGCCCGCGGATCGCCCAGCAGCGCGCGGATCGCCGGCACCACGAACAGCAGCCCGCAGACGATCGAGGAGACCGGGTTTCCGGGAAGTCCGATCACCAGCATGCCGCCGAGGTGGCCGTGCATCAGCGGCTTGCCGGGGCGCAGGGCCACCCGCCAGAAGCCGAGTTCCAGTCCCTCGCGGGCGAGCGCCGCCTGGACGAGGTCGTGGTCGCCGACCGAGGCGCCGCCGAGCGTCACGAGGAGGTCGGCGCGCGCGTCGCGCGCCTGCCCGAACGCGGCCTCCAGCGCGGGAAGCGTGTCGCCGGCGATGCCGAGGTCGATCGCCTCGCCGCCGGCGGCGTTCACGAGGGCGGCGAGCGCCAGCGCGTTCGAGGCGACGATCTGGTCCCAGGCCGGGGTTTGCCCCGGCTGGACCAGCTCGTCGCCGGTGGCGAGGATCGCCACGCGGGGCTTGCGCCGCACGGGGACACGGGCGTGGCCCGCGGCGGCGGCAAGCGCGAGGCGGCGCGCGTCCAGGGTGTCGCCGGCCGCGAGCAGGGCCTCGCCCGCGGTAAAATCCAGGCCGGCCCGGCGGATGAACTTTTGGGGCGCCACCGGCTCCAGGGCGACGATGATCTCGGCCCGCGCCTCGGCGTTCTCCTGGATCAGGATGGCGTCGGCGCCCTCGGGGACCGGCGCGCCCGTGAAGATCCGCACGGTCTCGCCCGGGCCGATGGTGCCGGAGAAGCCGTGGCCGGCCGCACTCGTGCCGACGAGGCGCAAGGGGGCGCCCGCTTCCGCGGCGTCGGTGCTGCGGACGGCGTAGCCGTCCATGGCCGAGGCCGGGAACGGCGGCTGGGTGCGCAGCGCCGCGATGTCGGCCGCGAGCGTCCGCCCGGCGGCAAGCGACAGCGGTACGTCTTCGGCCGCGACCGGGCCGGGCACGCTCGCGAGGATGCGCGCCAGCGCCTCCGCGACGGAGATCAGGCCGCTCACGCCAAAGCCCTCATCGCGCGTCCGCCCGGTAGGCGCCGGAGCTTCCGCCGTCCTTGGCGAGCAGGCGGATGCCCTCGATCCGCATGCCGCGATCGACCGCCTTCACCATGTCGTAGACCGTGAGGCAGGCGACCGAGACGGCGGTCAGGGCCTCCATCTCGACCCCGGTCGGCCCGTGGACCCGCACCTCCGCGGTCAGCCGCAGGCCCGGCAGCGCGTCGTCGGCCTCGCAATCCACCCGGACCTTCGCGAGCAGCAGCGGGTGGCAGAGCGGGATCAGCTCGTGGGTGCGCTTGGCCGCCATGATGCCGGCGAGCCGCGCCGTGCCGATCACGTCGCCCTTCTTGGCGTCGCCCTCGCGGATCAGCGCCAGGGTCGCGGGCAGCATCACCACGTGCCCCTCCGCGCGGGCGGTGCGCGTGGTCGCCGGCTTGTCGCCGACATCGACCATGTTGGCCGCGCCCGCGGCGTCGAGGTGGGTGAGGCGGGGTGCGGTGTCGTCCACGTCAGCCCTTCGCCTGCTTCGCGGCCTTCTCGCCGAACAGCAGCGCGCGGGTCGCCGCCGTCACGTCGGCCTGCCGCATCAGGCTCTCGCCGACGAGCACCACGTTGAGGCCGTGGGCGGAGAGCCGCGCCACGTCGGCGTGATCCGCGATGCCGCTCTCGGCCACCGCGATGCGGTCGGCCGGGATGTCGGCGCCGAGGCGGATCGCGGTCTCGAACGAGACCTCGAAGGTCCTGAGGTCGCGGTTGTTCACGCCGATCAGCGCGGTGCCGAGCGGGATCGCGCGGGCGAGCTCGGCCGCGTCGTGGACCTCGACCAGCACGTCCATGCCGAGGTCGTGGGCGGCCTCGACCAGGGCCTCGGCCTCGTCGTCGTCGAGGCAGGCCATGATCGCCAGGATGCAGT
The DNA here is from genome assembly GCF_964242245.1 of uncultured Methylobacterium sp. Taxonomy (NCBI): domain Bacteria; kingdom Pseudomonadati; phylum Pseudomonadota; class Alphaproteobacteria; order Hyphomicrobiales; family Methylobacteriaceae; genus Methylobacterium; species uncultured Methylobacterium sp. The sequence goes on from NZ_CAXTBY010000001.1 coordinate 94,405, forward strand.
CGGCCCCCCAGGCGCGCGCCTCGTAGACTTGGTAGGGCTCGAACAGGAAGTCCTTGCGCAGCACCGGGAGCGCGCAGGCATCGCGGGCCTGGGTGAGGTGGTCCGGGCGGCCCTGGAAGGAGGGCTCGTCGGTCAGCACCGAGAGGCAGGTGGCGCCGCCGCGCGCGTAAGCGGCGGCCAAGATCGCCGGGTCGAACTCGGCGCGGATGAGCCCCTTGGACGGCGAGGCCTTCTTGACCTCGGCGATCAGCGCCGGCCGTCCGTCCGCGATATGGGCGCGGATCGCGTCGGCGAAGCCCCGCGGCGGGGCGGCCTTCGCGGCGCGGGTCTCCAGCTTGGCGAGCGGCACGCGCAGCTTCGCCTCGGCGATCTCGCGGCGCTTGTAGGCCTCGATCCGCGCGAGCACGCTCGGGCGCTCGGCGGCGGGCGCTGCGGCCAGAGTGTCGATCGTCGTGGCCATCGGTGTCCCTATCCGTTCGAGACCGCGACGAGGCGGGCGAGGGTGGCCTGGGCCGCCCCCGAATCGATCGCATCCTGCGCCCGCGCGACACCGTCGGCGAGGGTGTCCGTCCTGCCTGCGACGACGAGCGCGGCACCCGCATTGAGAACCGCGATGTCCCGGTAGGCGTTGCGTTCCCCGCCCAACACCGCACCGAGCGCCCGGGCGTTGTGCTCCGGGTCGCCTCCGCGAAGGTCGTCGAGGTCATGGAGGGGCAGGCCGACCTCGCGCGGGTCGATCGTGAACGTCGAGATGCGGCCGTCGTCGAGCGCCACCACCTGCGTCGCGCCGGTGACGGTGATCTCGTCGAGCCCGTCCGAGCCGTGGACGGTCCAGACCCGGCGGCTGCCGAGGTCGGCGAGCACCCGCGTCAGGGGCTCGGCCCAGGCGCCCTGCGAGACGCCGAGCAACTGGCGCTCGACGCCGGCCGGGTTCGAGAGGGGCCCGAGCAGGTTGAAGATCGTCCGCGCCGGCAGTTCCGCGCGCACGGCCGCGACGTGGCGCATCGCGCCGTGATGAACCTGCGCGAACATGAAGCACAGGCCGGCCTCGCGCAGGCATCGGCTCAAGGCCGCCGGGTCGAGCCCGAGCTTGACGCCGAGGGCGGCCAGCACGTCGGCGGCGCCCGAGCGCGAAGTCGCGGCGCGGTTGCCGTGCTTGGCCACCGGTACGCCGCAGGCGGCGGTGAGGATCGCGGCGAGCGTCGAGACGTTGTAGCTGCCGGAATGATCGCCGCCGGTGCCGACCACGTCGATGGCGCCCGCGACCGGAGCGACCCGCACCATGCGCGCGCGCATCGCCGCGACGGCGCCGACGATTTCTTCGCGACTCTCGCCGCGCACCTTCAGGGCGATCAGGAAAGCCCCGGCCTGAACCGGCGTCACCTCGCCCGACAGGAGATCGTCGAAGGCGGCGCGCGCCTCGGCGCGGCTCAGGCTCAGGCCGGCGGCGACCTTCGCGAGGTGGGGCTTGAAGGCGTCCATGGCGTTTGGCGGGGCCGGGACCGGCGTCTCAAGGCTGCGATCGGACCGTCCGGCGGCGGAGGGCGCCCCGTCAATGCACCCCAGCGCGGGCCTTGTCACGCGCCGCGTTCCACGCGGCCGCGATGTCGAGGAAGTTCCGCAGGATCTGCGCACCGTGCTGCGACCGGATGCTCTCGGGATGGAACTGCACCCCGTGCACCGGCAGGTGGGCGTGCTCCAGCCCCATGATCAGGCCGTCGGCCTCGGCCGTCACCGTCAGCACTTCGGGGCAGGCGGCACGGTCGACCACGAGCGAGTGGTAGCGGGTCGCCTCGAACGCGTCGTTCAGCCCGCGGAAGACGCCCCGCGCGTCGTGTCGGATGGTCGAGACCTTGCCGTGCATGGGAGCCGGCGCCCGCACCACGTCGCCGCCGAAGGCCTGCCCGATCGCCTGGAGGCCGAGGCAGACGCCGAAGATCGGGATCTCGCCGCTCAACTGCTTCACCGCATCGAGGCAGATCCCAGCCTCGTTCGGCGTGCAGGGGCCGGGCGACAGCACGAGCGCGTCGGGGGCGCGGGCGCGGATGTCGTCCACCGTCACCGCATCGTTGCGCACCACGTCGATCGCGCCACAGAGCGGGCCGATCAGGTGGACGAGGTTCCAGGTGAAGGAGTCGTAGTTGTCGATGACGAGGACGGAGGTCATGGCGTCGCGCACGGTCTCGGATGCGCGTGTGTGACCACGGGGCGGGCGGCGGTCAACCCGGCCCGCACCCGCCTCGCCGCCGCGTCAGGCTTCGAGGGGCTTGCCGGCCGTCTCCCGCGCCGCGACCAGCGAAGCGGTCGTGACGAGGAGCGCGGCCAGCACGTAGACCGACACCGCCGCGGTCGAGCCGTAATACTGGAACAGCGCCGCGATGATCAGGGGCGCGAACCCGCCGCCCACGACGCCTGCGAAGGTGTAGGCGAGCGAGGACCCGGTGTAGCGCACGGGCGTGGGGAACTGCTCCGTGATGAACGCGCCCTGCGGCCCGTACATCGCGGCGTGACAGGCGTATCCGACGACGATGGCGAGGACGATCAGGCTCGTCGACTTCGTGTCGAGCAGCGCGAAGAACGGGAACGCCCAGAGCGCGCTGCCGAGAACGCCGAGCCCGTAGACCGGGCGGCGGCCGAACCGGTCGGAGAGCAGGCCGCAGAGCGGGACGCAGACGGCGTTCACCACCGCACCGGCCAGCACGGCGACCAGCCCGGTGGTGCTCGGCAGCTTCAGCACCGTGGTGATGTAGGTCAGCGAGAAGACGGCCGGCAGCGTGTAATGCACGTCCGTGCCGACGCGGCATGCGCCCGCGATCAGCAGGCGGCGCCAGTGGTGGGTCAACACCTCGCCGACGGGAGCCTCGGCCTTCTGGTGCCCGGCCTCCAAAGCCTCGAACATCGGCGATTCCTCGACGCCGCGCCGGATCCAGAGCCCGAAGACGACCAGCGCGAGGCTGGCGACGAACGGCGTCCGCCAGCCCCAGGCGATGAACTGCGCATCGCTCAAGGTGGTGGTCAGCAGCGCGATGGCGGTGGTGGCGAGGATGATCCCCATCGCCGGACCCATCTGCGTCCAGGAGGCGTTCAGGCCGCGCCGGTCCTGCCGCCCGTGCTCCATCGAGAGCAGGACGGCGCCCGCCCATTCGCCGCCCAGCGCGACGCCCTGCACGAATCGCAGCGCGACGAGCAGGATCGGGGCGGCGACGCCGACCGTCTCGTAGGTCGGCAACAGACCCATCCCCGCGGTGGTCAGGCCCATGAGCACGAGCGTCAGCACCAGCACGGCCCGCCGCCCGAGGCGGTCGCCGAGGCGGCCGAACACCACGCCGCCGAGCGGGCGCGAGAGGTAGCCCACCGCGTAGGTCGAGAAGGCCAGGATCACGCCGGCCAGGGGATCGACGGAGGGGAAGAACAGGCGGTTGAAGGCCAGCGCCGCCATCGTGTTGTAGACCGTGAAGTCGTACCACTCCAACGTCGTCCCGACCATGCTGGCCCCGGCGATGCGCGCGGACTGGCCCTTGCCGAGATCGGCGCCCAACGGGCCGGTGATCGTCGCGCTCTGCGTCATCGATGTCCCCCTCAGTGCTCGCGTGGTGGAATCGGGCCGATCCCGTTCAATCCAGGTCCGCCGCATTGCAGGGCCGAGCCCCGCCTTGCCGTCGCGTGGCAGTCCTCTTCAGGTCACGATGGGCAACGGCTCCACCGCGTAGGCGTGGGTGATGGAGCGGCCGAGCGTCGGGTCCTGCAACTCCATCCGGAAACCCACGGCAGGCCGGACGCCGCCGATCGTCCCCAGGGTGCCGCAGAGCATCGCCGTGCGCGCCGGGAGATCGCCGGCCAGGGCGGCCAGTTCGTCGGGCCGGCGCAGGCTCGATACCGGCCCCTCCTGGTACGGGACCCATCCGCCGTCCCCGTCAGGAATCCAGGCGCGCAGGATGAGGCTGTCCCAGTGCGGCTCCACCTCGGCGAAGCGCCACAGGATCGGGGCGACGGGCTTGGCGCAGATCTGCTTGGAATGGGCGACGGACCACGTCTCGGCCGCCCGATCGGTGTGATCGGAGGCCAGCCCGACGAGCGGCCCCTCGAGCGTGGTGAGCAGCAGCGGCTCGGCCTCGCCCGAACTGTCGGGCCCCAGCACCTCGATGGTCGGAGCCTGCGTCAGCAGCGCCGTCGCCGCCCTGTAGAACAGCGGCGTGGTGCTCGGGCGCGGGACGCCGAGGGCGGCAAGCTCGTCGACATGGTGCCGGACCGCGGCCTGATCGCGGGCCGCCCAGCCGGCGATCACCAGATGCTCGGCCTCGAACCTGTAGGGGCTGGTGCTGCCGTCGCTGCGCTGAAGCTGGAAGTCGAGATGGCGCGTCGGCGATCCCATGCTCGAACCTCCGGGCACGCGACGTTCAGTCCGGATGCCGATCCAGCGCTACGGTCTGCCCCTCGGCGGGCAGACCGATACGCGGCAGCAACGCAAGCAACAGGCCAAGCGGTGCGCGCGAGCCCCTGGTCCATGCCAACCCGTGTGGAGAACCGGGCGCCGGCCGGCGCTACTGTCCCCGACGGACGCGACTTGCGAACATCACCGCGTCCTCCGCCGCCCGGAACAGGGCGCGCGCCTTGTTCACGCATTCCTGCTGCTCGGAGGCCGGGTCGGAATCGTGGACGATGCCGGCGCCGGCCTGCACGTGCATGCGCCCCTCCTTCACGATCGCGGTGCGCAGCACGATGCAGGTGTCCATCTCGGCCCCCGCCCCGAAGTAGCCGATGCAGCCGCCGTAGGGGCCGCGCTTCTCCCGCTCCAGCTCGTCGATGATCTCCATCGCCCGCACCTTCGGGGCGCCCGACACCGTGCCGGCCGGGAACCCGGCGGCGAGCGCCGCCAGCGCGTCGTGGCGCGGGTCGAGGTCGCCCTCGACGTTCGAGACGATGTGCATCACGTGGCTGTAGTATTCGAGGAAGAACGAGCCCGTCACCGTCACGCTGCCGAGGCGGGCCACCCGGCCGACGTCGTTGCGGCCGAGGTCGAGCAGCATCAGGTGCTCGGAGCGCTCCTTGGGGTCGGCGAGCAGCTCGTCGGCGAGCGCCCGGTCCTCGGCGGGCGTCGCCCCGCGCCGCCGCGTGCCGGCGATCGGGCGGATCGTGACCCTGTCGTCGCGCACCCGCACCAGGATTTCGGGGCTGGAGCAGACGACCTGAAAATCCTCGAAATCGAGGTAGCACAGGAACGGGGCCGGGTTGGTGCGCCGAAGCGAGCGGTAGAGCGCGATCGCCGGCAGCGTGAACGGCGCCTCGAATCGCTGCGACAGCACCACCTGGAACACGTCCCCGGCGGCGATGTACGCCTTGGCGCGCGCCACCATCGCGCGGTACGCGTCCGGGCTCGTGTTCGAGACGGGCTCGGGATGGGCGACGTCGGCGAGGTCGATCCGCGCCTCGATCGGGAGCGGCCCCTCCAGCGCCTCGGCGACCCGGTCGAGCCGCTCCAGCGCGGCCTCGTAGGCCGCCCTCGCCCTCACTCCGGCGGCGGGCCGGACGGGACACACGAGCGTGATCAGGTCGCGCACGGAATCGAACACCACCATCACCCGGGGGCGGACCAGGATCGCGTCCGGCACGTTCAGCGGGTCGGGGTTGGGCTCGGCCAGCCGCTCCATGGCGCGGACCATGTCGTAGCCGAGGTAGCCGAACAGGCCCGCCGCCATCGGCGGCAGGTCCGAGCCCTCGCCGGGCACGATCGCGCTCTCGGCGATGAGCGCCCGCAGGCTCTCCAGGGGCGGCCGGTCGTCCGCCGCGAAGTCCGAGAGGTCGCTGCCGGCGGCGAGTGCGGCTCGCCCGTCGCGGCAGCGCCACGCGAGGTCGGGGTCGAGGCCGATCATCGAGTAGCGCCCGCGTACCGCGCCGCCCTCGACCGATTCGAGCAGGAAGGCCGGCCCGGCATGGCGGGCGCGCAGCTTGAGGAAGGCCGCCACCGGCGTTTCGAGGTCGGCCACCAGCGTCAGGTCGAGGAGGGTGGGCCGTCCCGCCTCGTAGGCGGCGGCGAACGCGGCGTAGTCGGGGGCTTCCGGCATCGGCCTCAGTACTCGCCGCCGATCGCCCGCCGGAGTGCCGCCTGGTTGACGCTGACGCCGGCGGTCTTCTGCACCTCGGCGATGTAGGCGCCGAGCACGTCGTCGGCCATCGCGGTGCGGAAGTTGCCCGTGATGGTCCTGTCGGCGGCGCCGTCGGCCACGTAGGCCGGCATCGTCGCGGCCTCGACCTTGAACACGGCGCGCGCCTCGCCGGCCGCGGCGGACCCGGCCTTGCCGACGCTCGTCGCGAAGATGCGGTTGACCACGTCCGCGGTCAGGCCGTCCTTGGCTTGGTTGCGGGCGAGATCCTCGGCACTTTGCGGATTCACGCCGACCTCGGCCCCGAGCGCGGCGATCGTCTCGCCCTTGTCGAGGCGCCCGGCCAAGTCCCGGCCCTTGGCCTGGAGCAGGCGCGCGACCTCGCCCGCCCGCCAGCCGGCCGCAACCGCCTCGCGCACCGCGTCGAGGGGCTTGTCGTGGGCGGCATCGATCCGCGTCACGTCGTACCAGACGTAGCCGCCCGCCTTGGTGCGAAGCGGCTCGTTGTCGCCGCCGACCTCGGCGCGGAACAGCGCCGGCAGCGTGGTGTCGGGGTCGGGGATGCCGGCGACCGGCTGGGCCGCAGCGTCCCGGCCCTGCGCGTCGAGGGCGGGCACCGTCGCGAGCGGCAAGTCGCGCTCCCGGGCGATGTCGGCGAGCGACTTGGCGCCCGCGCGCTGGTCCTCGATCGCGTCGTGGAGCTTGTCGATGTCCGCCCGGGCCTGCCCCAGCGCGATCTGCCTGCGGATCTCGCCCTCGACCTCGGCGTAGGGCTTGACCGTCTCCGGCTCGATGGCCGTGACGTGCAGCAGCACCGTGCCGAACCGGCCCTTGACCGGAGCGCTGGTGCCGTCCTTCGCCAACGCGAAGGCGGCGTCGGCCACCGCCGGATCGAACAGTTCAGGCTTCGTCAGGGTGCCGAGCGTCAGGTCCCGGCCGTCGGTGCCGCGCTCGGCCGCGACACCCTCGAAGGTCTTCGCGCCGTCCGCGATCGTCTTGCGGGCGGCCTCGGCCGCGGCCGCGTCGGGGAAGACGATCTCCTGGATGGTGCGGCGCTCGGGCGAACCGAAGCGGCCCTTCTGGCCGTCGTAGGCGCCCTGCACCGCGTCGGCGCCGACCGCGTCGGGCTTGGCCATGGCGGCCGGATCGAGCACCAGCAGGCTGGCGGTCCGGTACTCCTGCGCGCGGTAGGCGGCCTTGTTGGCCTCGTAGTAGCTCTTCAGCGCCGCTTCGTCCGGCGCCGCGATCTCGCCCGCGGCCGAGGGCGTCAGCATCAGGTATCCCGCCTTGCGCCGCTCGGTACTGTAGCGGTGCACGCCCGCGCGCATCGCCTCGGGCACGTGCAGGTCGGCCGACACCGCCTCCGCGAGCTGGAGCCGCGCGATGACGGCGCGCTGCTCGCGCACGAACATCGGCTCGTTCAGGCCGGCGCGCTGGAGAGTCTGGTAGAACAGGGCCGGCTCGAACTGCCCCTGCGCGTTCTGGAAGCTCTTCTCGTCGTGGATCGCGCGGATCACCGAGGCGTCCGGCACGGAGAGGCCGAGGTCGCGCGTCTTCTGGTCCAGCGACGCCTCGGTCACGAGCTGGGCCAGCACCTGCCGGTCGACGCCGAGGGCGCGGGCCTGATCGGGCGTCAGGGTCCGGCGCATCTGCGTCTGGTAGCGCTGAAGCTGGTTCTGGTAGGCGGTGCGCACGGCGTCCGCCGTGATCGGCGTGCTGCCGACGGTGGCGACCGCCGTGCTCGACCCGCCGCGGAAGAACTCCTCGACCCCGAAGATCGCCACGCCGGCGATCAGGAAGGTGAAGATCACGGTGAGCACGATCTTGCCGAGCCAGTGCTGGCTGGCGTTGCGGATGTTCTGCAGCATGTCTCACGCGCGTCGGGCTGCCGGCGGGCGCCGGAGACCCGCCGCCCTCGAATCCGCCCGCGATAGCCCATCCGCGCGTGCAGGCAAAGGTAGGCACCGGCACCGGCCAGGACGATCGCTCGAAGAGCGATCGTTCCGCATTCCGAGCGCAAGCTAAGGCCGCGGATGCGGTCGCCGGCGCTTGAGGCGAAAAGAAAAACAGGGTGATCGCTTTCAAGCGATCGCCCTGAGGACCGGCGCCGATTTGCGCCCTCAAGCTTGCTCTGGTAGCCCCGGCGCTCTCCCAGAGCACCCGCGTGCGGCGCGGCGACGAGGACTTCGATGACGGGTTCGGAACGGCGGCCGCTGGTCGCCGGCAACTGGAAGATGAACGGCACGCGGGCCTCGGCCGCCGTGGTCGAGGCGGTGCGCCAGGGTCTCTCGCCGGCCTTGTCCGAGAAGCTCGACCTGCTGATCTGCCCCCCCTCGACGCTGATCTCGACCTGCGTGGCCGCCGCCTACGGCTCGCCCATCGCCATCGGCGGCCAGAACCTCCACGCCAAGGCGAGCGGCGCCTTCACCGGCTCGATCTCCGCCGAGATGCTGGCCGACCTCGGCGCGACCTACGTGATCGTCGGCCATTCCGAGCGCCGGGCCTACCACCACGAGACCGACGACGGCGTCCACGCCAAGGCCTTGGGCGCGCGGCGGGCGGGCCTGTGCGGCATCATCTGCGTCGGCGAGACGATGGAGGAGCGCGAGCAGGGTCGCGCCCTGGACATCGTCCGGGCGCAGCTCGCCATCGGCACGCCGAAGGGCGCCAAGGCCGCCGACACGGTGATCGCCTACGAGCCGGTCTGGGCGATCGGCTCCGGCCTCACCCCGACCCCCCGCGACATCGCCGAGGTCCACGCGAGCTTGCGCGAGATGCTGGACAAGCTCGTCGGCGAGGAGGCGGCCAAGATCCGCATCCTCTACGGCGGCTCGGTCAAGCCCGGCAACGCCCGCGAGTTGATGTCGGTTGAGAACGTCGATGGGGCGTTGGTCGGCGGCGCCAGTCTGGTCGCGGAGGACTTTCTGGGGATCTGCGCCGCCTACGCGTGAGCCTTTCGGCTTGACGATCTTTGCATGAGACTTACGCACCAGGAAAACGGTGCTTGCCCAAGACACCTTTCCAAGACACCTTGGCCCGTGCGAAAACCCTGATTTCTGCACAGCTTAATTCGGCTCTCAGGCAGCGCAGCCAGGTAGTTCATGCCACTCCACGGCCAGCCAATTGTCACTTTGGCGAAGCCGATCCGTTTGGCGCAAGGCGGCATCTGGTGTAAGGCCCGGCGCCATGAGCAGGCGTGCCCCGCGCGCCGCCGCGACGCGGGCGCGTTCCCGGCGAGTCCGGCGCCTACGAAAAGAAGTCCGGAACCCCGATGCAGACCGTTCTGATCGTCGTCCACCTCATCATCGTGCTGTCGCTGATCGGCGTAGTGCTGCTCCAGCGCTCCGAGGGCGGGCTCGGGCTCGGGGCGGGCAGCAGCGGCGGCGGCGTCTCGGGCTTCATGACCGGGCGGGGCCAAGCCAACGCGCTGACGCGGGCCACCGCGATTCTGGCCGCCCTGTTCTTCGCCACCAGCCTGACGCTGGCCGTCCTATCGCACCGCTCGGCCGCGCCGAAATCGATCCTCGACGGCGCCGGCGGCCCGGCGCAGCCGGCGGGCCAGCCCGCGGGCGCCGACACCCTGCTCAACACCCTGCGCCAGCAGAACAACGCCGCACCGCCGACGCAGCCGGGCGTGCCCGAGGCTCCGCAGTCGCGCTGAGGCCTGCGCGCCGAGGCCCGGCAGCCTCCGTCATCCTCCGGCAAGCAATCTTAACGCGCGCGCCGTAAGCCGGCCGCATCCGGCGTCGTGCGATCGCGGTAGAGCGCGCGGTTTGGCGAATCGCCCCGCCTTCTCTATGGACCGAGGCCCATGACGCGGTACGTTTTCATCACCGGCGGCGTGGTCTCCTCCCTCGGCAAGGGTCTGGCCTCGGCAGCGCTGGCGGCGCTGCTTCAGGCCCGCGGCTACGCGGTCCGCCTGCGGAAACTCGACCCCTACCTCAACGTCGATCCGGGCACGATGAGCCCGACCCAGCACGGCGAGGTCTTCGTCACCGACGACGGCGCCGAGACCGACCTGGATCTCGGCCACTACGAGCGCTTCACCGGCGTTCCGGCCACGCGCGCCGACAACATCACCACGGGCCGGATCTACCAGGACATCATCGCCAAGGAACGGCGCGGCGACTACCTCGGCGCGACGATCCAGGTGATCCCCCACGTCACCAACGCGATCAAGGCGTTCGTGCTCGACGGCAACGACGGCTTCGACTTCGTGCTGGTCGAGATCGGCGGCACGGTCGGCGACATCGAGGGCCTGCCGTTCTTCGAGGCGATCCGCCAGATCGGCCAGGAGCAGCCGCGCGGCACCTGCGCCTACGTCCACCTCACGCTGCTGCCGTTCATCCCGTCGGCGGGCGAGTTGAAGACCAAGCCGACACAGCACTCGGTCAAGGAGCTGCGCTCGATCGGCATCCAGCCCGACATCCTGCTCTGCCGCTGCGACCGGCCGATCCCGGCCGACGAGCGGCGCAAGCTCGGCCTGTTCTGCAACGTGCGCGAGACCGCGGTGATCGAGGCCCGCGACGTCGCCTCGATCTACGACGTGCCGCTCTCCTACCGCGAGGCCGGCCTCGACCGCGAGGTGCTGGCGCACTTCATGATCGAAGCGCAGGGCGAGCCGGACCTGACGCGCTGGCGCACGATCTCCGAGCGCGTGCGCAACCCGGAGGGCGAGGTCACGATCGCCATCGTCGGCAAGTACACGGGGCTGAAGGACGCCTACAAGTCGCTCACCGAGGCGCTGACCCACGGCGGCATCGCGCACCGCTGCCGCGTCAACCTCGAATGGATCGAGTCCGAGGTGTTCGAGCGCGAGGACCCGGCGCCGTTCCTGGAGGGCATCCACGGCATCCTCGTGCCCGGCGGCTTCGGCCAGCGCGGCGCCGAGGGCAAGATCCGCGCAGCCCGCTTCGCCCGGGAGCGCAAGATCCCGTACTTCGGGATCTGCTTCGGGATGCAGATGGCGGTGATCGAGGCGGCGCGCTCGCTCGCCGGCGTCGAGGCGGCGAACTCCACCGAGTTCGGGGAGACGGCCGAGCCCGTGGTCGGCCTGCTCACCGAGTGGCTGCGCGGGAACGCGCTGGAGCAGCGCGCGGCGGCGGGCGACCTCGGCGGCACCATGCGGCTCGGCGCCTACGACGCCCATCTCGCGCCCGATACGAAGATCGCGCAGGTCTACGGAACCACGACGATCTCCGAGCGCCACCGGCACCGCTACGAGGTCAACATGGCCTATCGCGCCCGGCTGGAGGCGCAGGGCCTGCGCTTCTCCGGCCTCTCGCCGGATGGGCTGCTGCCGGAGACGGTGGAGCACGTCGGCCATCCGTGGTTCATCGGGGTGCAGTTCCACCCGGAGCTGAAATCCCGGCCGTTCGCGCCGCACCCGCTGTTCCGGGGCTTCGTGGGGGCTGCGATCGAGCAGAGCCGGCTCGTCTGAGGGGGACCGGTCGCCATGGTCTCGATCTCCGGGCTGCCGGCCTTTCTAGGCTACGGCGCGATCGCCTCCGGGCTCGTGGCGCTCTACCTCGCCGTCTACCTCACGGCGACGACGCATCGGGAAATCGCGCTGATCCGGGCCGACAACGTGGCCGCCGCGATCGCGCTCGGCGGCAGCCTGATCGGCTATTCGCTGCCGCTGGCGGTGGCGATCTACAACGCGCAATCGGCCCTCGACTGCGTGATCTGGGGCCTCGTCGCCCTCGTCGTGCAGATCTTGGTCTACTTCGCCGTGCGCCTCGTCCTGCCGGACCTGTCGCGCCGCATCGCGGCCGGGGAACTGTCCGCAGCGATCCTGCTCGCCGCCGCATCGCTCGCGGGCGGCGTCATCGACGCGGCGTCGATGACGTACTGAGCGTCCGATCATCGCGATCGGCGACCTTCTCAACGATGGAGCGGGTCCTTAAGTCTCGCGTCTGCGGCATGCTGCCGTGTGGGAGCCGGGCCGTTCGCGACGGTCCGAACGACGATGTCCTCGCAACCCGACCCGCCGCGGAAGCGCTCGACCACGGTCACCCTCGTCCTCGTCGCCGGAGCGGGCGCCACGGCGCTGGCCCTCGGGCGGTGCGATCCCTCGCAGCGCGAGGAGGACGTTCTCGTCTACCTCAATCCCGACGCCTGCATCGCTGGCGGCATCCGCACCGAGCCGGAGTGCCGGAGCGCGTACGCCGGCGCCCGCGCGGCCTACCCGGAGGCAGCGCCGCGCTACGAGTCCGAGGCCGGCTGCGAAGCCCATCACGGTGCCGGCCATTGCCTGACCGGGTCCGTCGTCGCCGAGAGCGCCACCGGCCGCTTCGTGCCGATATTGGCGGGCTACGTGATCGGTCGCCGGGCCGAGCAGGACCTCGACCCGCAGCCGGTCTACGACCACGCGCCGAACCCATCGAGCGCGGCGTATTCCGGCTCGGGCGGCGGCTACTGCACGAGCTGGGGCGGCCGCATCGTCACCGCGCACGGCGGCGCGTCGTCGAGCGCGCGCGTCTCCTCCGCGGCGGTGCGCACGGCCTCCTTCGGCGGGTTCGGCGGCACGGGTCGGGGTTTCTCCGCGCATGGCGGGTCGGGTCACGGGAGCGGCGGCTGATGCGCCGCATCGCCGTCGGCGAGCGGCCGGACTGGCGCGAGCGGGCGCGCGCCAGCGGCTTCACCTTCCACACGATCGGCGGCGCGCCCTACTGGGACGAGAGCCACGCCTACGCCTTCACGCTCGAAGAGATCGAGCGCGACATCGAGGGCCCGAGCGCCGAGCTCCACGCCCTGTGCCTCGCCTTCGTCGCCCGCGCCGTCGAGGATGAGCGCATCCTGGCTTCGCTGGCGATTCCCGAAGCCGCCTGGGACGTGGTGCGCGACAGTTGGCGGCGGGGCGACCCCTCCCTCTACGGACGCCTCGACCTCGCCTACGGTGGCGACGGCACGGGACCGGCGAAGCTCCTGGAATACAACGCCGACACGCCGACGGCCCTCTACGAGACCGCGGTGTTCCAGTGGCTGTGGTTCGAGAACCTGCTGAAGGCCGGCCGGCTGCCGACGGGATCGGACCAGTTCAACACCGTCCACGAGCGCCTGATCGCCCAGTTCCGGGAGATCGTCGGCGACGGCGCCCTGGCGCTGACGGCCTACGCCGACGCGACCGAGGATCGCGGCACCGTGGCCTACCTCGAGGATTGCGCGCGCCAGGCGGGACTGTCCACCCGCTTCCTCGACCTGAGCGACATCGGCCTCAGCGCTGATGGCGGCTTCGTCGACCGACTGGGAGCGCCGATCGCGACCCTGTTCAAGCTCTACCCCTGGGAGTGGGCGTTCCGGGATTCGTTCGGCGCGGCGCTCGCGGGCACCCGGACGCGCTTCCTCGAACCGCCCTGGAAGGCGATCCTGTCCAACAAGGGGTTGCTGGCGCACCTCTTCGCCCTGGAGCCGGGGCACCCCAACCTCCTGCCCGCCTACTTCGAGAGCGATCCGCGGAAGGCGCGGCTCGGCACCTCCTTCGTCAAGAAGCCGCTGTTCTCGCGAGAGGGCGCCAACGTCCTGATGGTGCGCGACGGGGCCGTGCTCGCCCAGGATCACGGGCCTTACGGCGCCGAGGGCTACGTCCGGCAGGCGCTGGCGGTGCTCCCGGAGTTCGACGGCCGCCACGCCCTCGTCGGCTCGTGGATCGTCGGAGCGGAATCGGTCGGGATCTGCCTGCGCGAGGAGGCGGGGCCGATCACCACGGACGCCGCCCTGTTCGTCCCCCACGTCATCGAGCCGGGCTGAGCGCCCGGATGCCGCGCTGTCAAACGCGGCGGCCCCGGCCTATGTGAGCGGCCGTGACCGAAATCCTGTTCTACCACCTCCAGAACCAGCCGCTCGAAGCGGTGCTGCCGAACCTCGTCGAGAAGTCGCGGGAGCGCGGCTGGCAGGCGGCCATCCAGACCGCGAGCGAGGAGCGTCTCCAGGCGCTGGACGATCACCTCTGGACGTTTCGCGAGGACAGCTTCCTGCCCCATGGCACCGACCGCGACCCGGACGCGGCGAGCCAGCCGGTGGTGCTGACCTTGCGCGACGCCAATCCCAACACCGCCTCGATCCGCTTCCTCGTCGAGGGCGCCGACCTGCCGCCGGACGCGGGCGAATACCAGCGCATCTGCGTGCTGTTCGACGGCACCGACCAGGACGCGCTCCTGCGCGCCCGCGAGCAGTGGCGCGCGGCCAAGGAGGCCGGGCACGCGGTCGCCTACTGGCAGCAGGACGCGGCCGGCCGCTGGCAGAAGAAGGCGTGAGGCCTTTCATCCTGCGCGCAACACACTCGGACCCGGGATCTGCCATGATACCGACGCCGGACGACGTCAGTGATGGTTTGCCTGAAGTCACGCGCGACGCGCCCTCCTCCCCCCTCTACGGGGGAGGGGAGCGCGCTGTCCGGAACCGGCGCTCCCCTCACCCGACCCTCGCTCACGCGAGGGCCACCCTATCCCGCAGGTGGGAGAGGGCGCGCGCGGTCGTCCTCGCGCTCCTCGCCCTCCTCGTGCCCCTCCCGGCGATGGCTCAGGCGCCCCAGCGCAGCCCGTCGGAGGCGCGCGGCGCGGAGGGCCGGAAGCTCCCGCCCGACGCCGCCACCGAGCAGAGCGTCACCCTGCCGAGCGGGCAGACGCTCGACTTCACCGCGACTGCCGGTAGCCTGCCGCTCGTCGACGAGGCGGGCAAGCTCCAGGCCGAACTCGCCTTCGTCGCCTACACGAGACCGGCGCAAGCCGGCAGGTCGCGGCCGATCACCTTTGCGATCAACGGCGGCCCCGGCGCGGCCTCGGCCTACCTGAACATCGGCGCGATCGGACCCTGGCGCCTGCCGGCGGACGGCCCGAGCATCAGCCCGTCGCGCCCCGTGGCGCTGGTGCCCAACGACGGCACGTGGCTCGACTTCACCGACCTCGTCTTCATCGATCCGGTCGGCACCGGCTACAGCCGGGCGGCGGATGGGGACGGCAAGACGTACTGGAGCGTCGAGTCCGACGCCGCGGTGCTCGCGGCAGGAATCGCCCGCTACCTGCGCGTCAACGCGCGCATGGCCGACCCGAAGTTCTACGTCGGCGAGAGCTACGGCGGGTTTCGCGGGCCGCTGATCGCGAGCAAGCTCCAGGAGGATATCGGCGTCGGCCTGTCGGGCTTGGTCCTGCTCTCGCCGGTGCTCGACTTCGCCACGCTGCAGCAATCCCGCGCCAACCCGTGGGGCAACGTGATCCGCCTGCCCTCCTACGCGGCGGGTGCCCTGGAGCGCGCCGGCAAGCCCCCGACCCGCGAGACGATGGCCGAGACCGAGGCCTACGCGACCGGCCCCTACCTCGCCGACCTGCTCAAGGGACCGGGCGACGCGGGGGCCGTCGCGCGGCTCGCCGAGCGCGTCGCGGCGCTGACCGGGCTCGACCCGGCCTTCGTGCGCCAGCAGGCCGGCCGGCTCTCGTCCAACAGCGTCCAGCGCGAGGTCGATCGCGGCTCGGGCCGGGTCGCCAGCGCCTACGACACCGGCGTGACCGGCTGGGACCCCGACCCCACCGCTGCGTTCTCGGGCTTCGAGGACCCGCTGCTCACCGCCCTCCAGGCGCCGCTGACGAGCGCGATGATCGACCTCTACGCGCGGACGCTGAACTGGCGGGTGACGAACCTGCGCTACGAACTGCTCAACGCCGCAGTGAATCGAAGCTGGAGCTGGGGGTCGGGACGCTCGGCCCCGGAGGCGGTCGGCGCGCTGCGCGGCGTGCTGGCGCTCGACGGCAACGTCCGCGTGCTGGTGGCGCACGGCTTCACCGACCTCGTCACGCCGTACTTCGCCTCGAAGCTCCTGATCGACCAGATCCCGGCCTACGGGCCGGAGAAGCGGCTGAGCCTGGCCGTGTACCCCGGCGGCCACATGTTCTACTCCCGCCCCGACGCCCGCCTCGCGTTCCACCGCGACGTGGCCGCGCTCTACGCGGCGGCCCTGAAGGCGCGCGAGGCTGGCGCCGGGCCGCCCGCACCGCAGCCCGAACGTCCGAGGGGGACGCCTTGACGCTGCGTCCGCTTCCAGCCCTGCTCATCGCCGGGCTGCTTGCCGGCTGCACCGCGACCGAGCGCGCCCCGCCGGCTCCGTCCGGGATCGTGCCGATCCCGCCGCGCCCGGCGGCGCAGAGCCTCATCGGTCCGGTGCTCGCGCCGGACGGGTCCTGCACCGGCCCTGTCCCGACCGGCGCGGCGGCGATCGCGCCCGGCATCGGCGAGTGCGAGCTCGTTCGGTTGAAGGGCCGGCCGCCGACCGACGTGCTCGTCGGCGAAGGGCGCTCCGGCCGCGAGGTCCAGGTGCTCTACACCGAGCCCGGCGCCAAGGAGCTGTACTTCTTCGTGAACGGCCGGCTCGACCGGATCGTGAAGTAACCGCTCGGCCCGTCCTCGCATCTCGCCCGCACCGGGTCATGGTGAGGGCGCCTCGTGGGACCTGCGCCCTATCGCACGCGCCAGACCTTCAGGACACTTCCGTCGAGCGGGAGCGGCTCCAGCCAGTCCGCGCGCGTCTCGCCCCGCGCGAGGCGCGTCGCGAAGGCGGTCTCGCCGCGGAGGTCGGCCGCCGGCTGCGAGAGGCAGGCGACGAGGTAGCGGACGCCGTGGGCCTCGACCTGCCGGCGCAGATCCGCCTCGATGCCGCCGAGGCCTTCGAGCGCTGCGGTGAGACCCGGAATCGCCCGGTGGTAGGGCGCCGCGACCACCGCGTGCGGGGTCAGCATCAGGATCGCGGGGCCCATGAAGATCGGCGCCAGCACCGTGCCGGGCGCGAGGGCGGCGAGCGGTGCCACGGCCGTGTCGGCCAAGCAGGCGAAGGCGTTCTGCTCGGCGGCCTTCCGGCCGCCGTCCTGGAACAGGCCGCCGAGCGCCGCCGGGATCATCCAGGCGGTGCTGACGAGACCGAACGCCAGCGCGGCGAGCCCGGCACGCAGGCGTAAAGCCGCCGCGCGGTCCGCCGCGCACCCGAGCGCCCGGTCGAGCACCGGTCCCGCCACCAGGGGGATGAGCCCGGAGGCGACGTAGATCCCGCGGAACTGGAACCAGCCGATGACGAGCCCCGGCCACAGCATCAGGGCCGCGACGGCGTGGGCGCGCCGATGCGCCTGCATTCCCCGGAGCACGGCCCAGGATGCGGCGAGCGCCGCGAGCGCCAGGACGGGATAGTAGACCAGGACCTCCCACTGCCCGCGCGCCACGAACTTGCCCACCGACGACATCTCGTTGACGGCAAGCAGCCAGCGGTCGCGCACCAGCGGTGTCATCCCCGGGAACGGGCCGCCGAGGCAGACCGGGAACAGGGCGGCAAAGCCCCCGAGCAGGACGATCCCGATCGCGGCGACGCAGGCGAGCCGCGCAGGAATCGAGCCGAGCCGCCGGTCGAGCCCGGCGCAGGCGAGCGCCGCCGCCGCGCCGCCCGCGGCGAGCCACAGCCAGGGCGGCGAGAGCGCGTCGCAGGCGGTCGCCGACCAGAGCCCCGGCGCGGTCTGCGCCCCGAACAGGATCGGCGCGGCGAGCCCGAGCCCGAGCCCGAAGCCGAGGAAGCCCGGCAGGGCGACGCGCCCGCGCAGCACCCAGTCGCCGACGACGAACAGGGCGCCCAAGGCCACGGAGGGCAACCCTTCGAGGCCGATCGCCAGCGACAGGGCCGCGAGCGCGCCGGCCCCGATCCCGGCCGCGCGGCCCCCCCGGATCAGGCAGAGGCTCATCGCGAGGATCGCGATCATCTGCAGGCCGTGATGGTCGATGCGGCCGGCGGCGAACTGCACGGTCACGCCGAAGGTCTGGGTCGCGGCGAGCAACGCTAGCACCGCGGCCCGCGGCCCGAACGTCCGCCGCACGCCCGTAAACAGCACGGCGCCGTAGACGCCGAAGAGCAGCGGCGGCCAGATCGCCAAGGTGACGCCCTCCGCGAGGCTCCGTCCGAGGAGCGGCGTCAGCAGGAGGATCAGCCCGGCGATCGGCGCGTCGACGAGGCGCGACCAGTGGCTCGCGATGCCGAGCGGCGGCAGGAAGCGGGCCTGGACGTTGTCGAACCAGCCCTGGCCGGCGGCGAGATCGCGGGCCTCGACGAGGCGCATGGCGTCGTCGGTATCCGGCACGCGCAGGTGCCGGATCGTCGCGATCACGTCCCCCGGCGGGTAGAGCGTGACCGCCGAGAACGCCACCAGCAGCCAGAGGAGCGTCGACGCGTCGAGGCGTGCGGCGGGCGGCGCGGCCGCGGACGAAGCTGTGGCCGGCATCGCGCCTCTCCGGGGCTCGCCGGCCCGATCAGGCCGGCCGGGACGTGGGATTATCGCCCGGAGCGTGCCGGACGCGGCTTAACGGCCGGTCAAGGCGCGGCGGGTGACGTGCGTTCGTGGGAGGTTTCCTTAACCACGCCGGGTGCAGCCTCCTCCCGCGCGGACGTTGGGATCGGGGCAGCGGATGAGTCACCACACCGAGACGCTGGTGATCGGCGGCGGGCCGGCCGGCCTCACGGCGGCCTACCTGTTGTCGAAGCACGGCCGGGACGTCGCCGTGCTGGAGCGCGACGCGACCCAGGTCGGCGGCATCTCGCGCACGGTCAGTCACAACGGCTACCTGTTCGACATCGGCGGCCACCGCTTCTTCTCGAAGTCGCAAGCCGTGGTCGACCTGTGGGACGAGATCCTGCCCGACGACTTCATCGAGCGCCCGCGCCTGTCGCGGATCTACTACCGGGGCAAGTACTACGCCTACCCGCTCAAGGCCTTCGAAGCCCTGCGCAACCTCGGCGTTCTCACCAGCACGGCCTGCGTGCTGTCCTACCTCTACGCCCGCGCGCGGCCGATCGCGGAGCCGAAGCACTTCCACGCCTGGGTGCGCAACCAGTTCGGCGAGCGCCTGTTCGCGATCTTCTTCAAGACCTACACCGAGAAGGTCTGGGGGATGTCGTGCGATGCGATCTCGGCCGATTGGGCGGCCCAGCGCATCAAGGGCCTCGATCTCGGCGCCGCGATTCGCGACGCGGTGAAGCGCTCCCTCGGGATCAAGGCCCGGCGCCGGCCCGATGGTGCGGTGATCAAGACCCTGATCGAGTCGTTCCGTTATCCCCGCCGCGGGCCCGGCATGATGTGGGAGGCGGCGGCTGCGAAGATCACCGCGCAGGGCGGTCGCGTCCTGCTCGACTGCGGCGTCGACGGCCTGAGCTTCGAGCCCGCCACCGGCCTGTGGACGGTCGCGGCGCTGCGCGGCGACGGCACGCGCGAGACCTGGACCGCCCGCAACGTGATCTCCTCGGCGCCGGTGCGCGAGCTGGTCGAGGCGATCCGCCCGCGCCCGATCAGCACCTTCCAGGCCCGCGCGCTCCAGTACCGCGACTTCGTCACCGTGGCGCTGATCGCCAAGTCGGACAAGAATTTCCCCGATAACTGGATCTACATCCACGATCCGTCGGTGCAGGTCGGGCGGGTGCAGAACTTCCGCTCGTGGTCGCCGGAGATGGTGCCCGACGACGCCCACACCTGCCTCGGGCTCGAGTACTTCTGCTTCGAGGGCGACGGGCTCTGGACAGCGTCGGACGCCGACCTCGTCGCGCTCGCCAAGCGCGAGATCGGCCAGATCGGCCTGATCGACCCGGCCGACGTGGTCGATGCCTGCGTCGTGCGCCAGCCCAAGGCCTATCCGGTCTACGACGAGGCCTACGCCGAGAACGTCGCCACGGTGCGGCGGGAGCTGGAGCGGGATTTCCCGAGTCTGCACCTCGTCGGCCGCAACGGCATGCACAAGTACAACAACCAGGACCACGCGATGATGACCGCGATGCTCACCGTCGAGAACATCCTCGGTGGCCGGCGCCGCCACGACGTGTGGCGGGTCAACGAGGACGCCGAGTACACCGAGGCCGGCGTCTCGGGCGCTGCGGGCGCGCTCGCGAGCGAGCGGCTGGTGCCGCGCAGGGTCGCCTGAGCGACGCGCTCGCGGACAGTTGTGCCACGGCGTCACTGCGACGCGTTGCCCGACCGCCCGCGACGGGGTTTATGTCCGATCAACGCCCGATCTCAAGGGCGATATCGGGAAGGAAGACCCATGCGCTCGATGATGCTCGCCGCGCTGCTGTCCGGCGCCGCCCTCGTCACCTCCGCCGTCGCCCAGGGTGCGCCCCCCGGGGACACGAAATCCAAGGTGGACGACCTCGAGAAGCTCCAGGCGTTCAGGAGCACCGGCACCGCGCCGGCGCCCGAAATCCCTCAGACGGGCCGGCGCGCCGACGCGATCCGCAGGACGCTCTCAAAGATCAGGCTGCCCGAAGGCTTCAAGATCGACCTCTACGCGGTGGTGCCGGATGCCCGCTCGATCGCGGTCGGCCCCAATGCCGGCGTGCTGTTCGTCGGCACGCGCAAGTCCAAGGTCTACACCGTCACCGACCGGGACAAGGACCGGGTCGCCGACGAGGTCCGCGCCTTCGCGCCGGGCATCGACTTCAAGATCCCCAACGGCGTCTGCTTCTCGAAGGACGGCGTGCTCACCGTCGTCGAGCAGAACCGGGTGCTGTCCTTCCCGGCGGCCGAGTTCTTCTACGAGGCGCCGGACGTGGCCGCCGTCGTCGTCGTCAAGCAGGGCGAGCTGATCCCGGCGGGCGAGGAGAGCTACAACCACACCGCCCGCGTCTGCCGCGTGGGACCGGACGGCAAGACCTACATCGCGCTGGGCCAGCCCTACAACGTGCCGGCGGCCGACAAGCTCGATCTCTACGCGAAGGCCGGCATCGGCGGCATCGTCCGGATGGATGCGGACGGCAAGAACCGCGAGGTGTTCGCCACCGGCATCCGCAACTCGGTGGGCATCGATTTCTCCACCGACAAGACCCTGTGGTTCACCGACAACCAGGTCGACGGCATGGGCGACGACACGCCGCCGGGCGAGCTGAACCACGCGACGAAGCCCGGCGAGCACTTCGGCTTCCCCTGGTACGGCGGCGGGCAGGTCCGCACCGTCGCCTACAAGGACCAGACCCCGCCGGCGGGCGCCGTCGCGCCGGTGGCCGAGCTGCCCGCGCACGCGGCCGACCTCGGCCTGACCTTCTACAACGGCCGGCAGTTCCCGCAGAGCTATCGCGGCGGCCTCTTCATCGCCGAGCACGGTTCGTGGAACCGCACCGAGCCGGTCGGCGCCCGGGTGATGTTCGCGCCCGTCGGCGCCGACGGGAAGGTCGGCCAGCCGAAGCCCTTCGCGGACGGCTGGCTCACGGGCGACGGCGAGTATCTCGGGCGGCCCGTCGACGTAGCGGTGCTGCTGGATGGATCGCTCTTGGTCTCCGACGACGCCGCGGGCGCGATCTACCGGATCTCCTACGAGGGCGACGCCAAGTAGACGGCTTGGCTCACCCGCGCCGCATTGCATCGCGAGCAGTGATGCGACGGGTGAACGGGCAAAACGTGGGTCCCCTCTCCCGTTCGGGAGAGGGAGCCGCGCGGCTTCTTCTCGGGCCTCTACGCGTGGCACCTTGTCTGCTCATCTCAAGTCACACGCTCTGCCGAAATGTTTTCCGGTCTCCGCATGATACGCCTGTCCGTCCTCGCCCTGATCCTCGCCCTCGCACCGATGGCCGTTCAGGCCGGCGACGCCGCAGCCGGGCGCAAGCGTGCCGCGGCGTGTCAGGCCTGCCACGGCCTGGACGGGCTCTCGAAGCTGCCCGAGGCGCCGAACCTCGCCGGCCAGGTCGAGGTCTTCCTCGTGAAGGCGCTCGGCGAGTACCGCGAAGGCACGCGGAAGAATGAAGTGATGAGCGTCGTTGCCAAGGAGTTGTCGGATGCCGACATCGCCAACCTCGCGGCCTACTACGGCGGCCTGCAGATCGAGGTGATACCGCCGGGCTGAAGTGCGGCTCAGCCTCTACGGCCGGCTTTCGCCGATCGATCGTCCGGAGTAGGCTTCAGGTCGATCCGACGGAGGCGGGAATGCGGTCGACCCTGACGGCCTATGCGCAGGTACCGGGATGGCGGACGGCGGGTCCGGCTGCGAAGAACGCGCGTTCCGACCGGGCCGTCTTGATGATCGGAACGCTCCTCGCGCTGGCCGCATCCGGCCTCGTCCTCGCCCAGGCGCCCGCGGCCGCGATCGACCCGGACCTCGCCCGCGTCCTCCGCTGCATGGCCGTGATCAAGGGCGGCTTCGCGGCGATGGCGCTCGCCGCGTGCTGGTGGCGCCTTGGGCGGGCGGCGTCGGGCTGGCGAAGGCTCGCCTACGTCGCCGGACCGCCGCTGATGGCGGGCGGCGCGGTCGCGCTGTGGTCCCTGCACGCGCTCGGCTCCGCCGCGATCGGCCTGCACCTCGGGCTGTTCGGGGTGATCGCCGCAGCGCTGACCGACGCACGGTTCTTCGACGGCCTGAAACGTCCCCGTCCGCGTCGCAGGACCGTCAGCGGCGCCTGAGCACGCGTCTCGCCTCGTCGCGGGCCTGATGCTCGAACCGGGCGAGCCGCACGCGGCGCTCCAACGAGGGACCGGCCCCGCCCGGCGGCACCGCGATCACCTCGGCGATCGTCTCGCGCTCGCGATACAGCTTCTCCAGCGCCGAGCCGGCGAGCGTCGCCGAGTCGAGCCGGTCGGCAAAGGCGGTCTCGTGGCAGGCGCGCACGATCTCCGCCTCCAGCAACAGGCCCGGCGCGCTCGCGCGGCGGTCCTCGTCGTAGGCGGTCTTGAGGAGCGTCGCGGTACCGCCGCCGGTGAGCGCGAGGCTGATCGCCACTGGGCGCCCGTCGAGGCTCAGGGTATCGGCGCGCGCCCGGACCGGCCCGTCGGTCTCGCAGAACAGCGCCCGGGCGAAGGCCGCGTGCGCCGGGCGGCAGGCCATCGCCGTGCCGGCTCTGTCCTTCCAGCCCGAGCGCTCCAGGTCGAGGAACGCCGCCACCGCCTCCACGAGACGAGGGCCGCCGGTGGCCGTCTCGAACGCCATCGCCCCGCCTTCGGTGAGGCGCCGCGTGCGGCGGCGCAGGTCCTTCAAGCGGGCCCTGTGCGGATGGCCGTCGAGGAACGCGGCGTGGGTCCCGCGCCGGTCGAGCACCGGACGGGCGAAGGTGGTGACCCTGGCATGGCGCCAGCCGGCGCGCGTCATCGCGGCAAGCAGGCCCGCCCCGGCGGGTCCGTCGACCGTGAGGAGCGGCCAGCGCCACGCGCGGCCGCCGGAGGCCCGGGCCAAGCCCGCGGCGAGCGCGTCGAAGGTTCGCTCCGAATCCGGCCCGTCGGCGGCAAGCGGCGCGGTCGCGGTGACGAAGGGCGAGAGAAACGGTTTGGCGACGAGGCCGCCGAGGCCGGTAAGGTCCCGTGTCATCCGGTACGGCAGCAGGGCGTCGAGCCGTCCGCTGGACCGGACGGTGACGAAGCGCAGGTCGTCGGGCAGGAGGCCGGCGATGGCGTGTGCGGCCAGCACGTGGCGCCCGTAATGCGGGTGCGGCGCGCGGGCGCGGACGAACAGATCCTCCCACGCCGCCGCACCGGGCGCGGCCGTCTCGTCGGCCTCGACGCCGAACGCGCGCGCTGCCGGCCTCATCGGGCGCTCATCGGGGAGGTGCCGGACCAGACCGGCGTCGACAGACCGTGGACGGCCCCCGCAGCCAGCGCGAGGATGCCGGCGCGCAGCACCGTCACGAACGCCATCGCCAGCGCCGCACCGGTGACGCCGAGACTCGGCACGAGGGCGAGGCAGCCGCCGACGGCCAGCGCCAGCATCGCCAGGGTGATGCCGGCGCAGAGCCGCTCGCCGCCGAGCATGGTCAGCAGGTCCTCGCCGGGGCCGAACAGGCTCGCCGCCACGCTGCCCGCGGCGAGGATCGCGAGGAGCGGCACGCTGTCGGGAAATTGCGGGCCGAACATCGCGAGCAGCAGCGGGCTCGCGGCGACGACGCAGAGGGCGACGAGGGCGGTCGCCGCCAGCGTCGCCCGGCCCTGGAGGCGGACGAGGGCGGCCAGCGCCGTCCGATCGCCGACGGCATGGGCCGCGCTGAAGCGCTGGGCGGTGGCGGCGGTGGCGGCGAAGTGCACGAACGCCACGAATTGCTGGATGCGGGTCGCGGCGAAGTACAGGCCGACGGCGGACGGCGGCATCAGAAAGCCGAGCACCACCACGTCGACGAAGGTGAAGCCGGCATTGGCCAAGTCGATCAGCGCGATCGGCAGACTGGCGCCGAGCCAGTGCCGCCAGCGGTACCGGCGCGGCCCCTTCGGGATCGTGCGGGCCATCCGCCCGAGCACCAGGCCGGCCTGGATCGTGACGGCGAGGCCCGCGGCGATCAGCATGCAGGCCATCGCCACCCAGGCCTCGGCCGGCGCGCCGAGGAGGATGGCGGCCAGCATCGCGGCCATCATCACGGTCTGGCGGAGCAGGTAGGGCGGCGCGATGGCGAGAACGCCCCAGTTCTGGCTTCGGGCGACGCCCTCCAGGAAGTCCTGGAGGGAGAACAGCGGCAGCACGCAGGCCGCCACGAGGAGCGGTGCGCGGTAGGGACCGGAGACCCAGTCGGGCCGCAGCGCGAGGAGCAGCGCCCCGAGGAGCGCCACCGCCAGCGCCGCACCGCCGGTGACGAGGGCGCCGGCTGCGAGGTAGCCGCGGGCATGGTCGAGGTCGCCGCGGGCTTGGTCGACCGGCAGGAACCGGCAGGCGCTCTGCGACAGGCCGAGGGTGATCGAGTGGCCGGCCATCGCCGTCCAGACCCAGGTGGTGGCGAAGATGCCGTACTCCTCCCAGCCCATCAGGCGGGCGGTGAGCACCTGCGCGCCGTAGGCGAAGCCGGCCGCCGCGATGCGGATCGCGAAGATGTCGAGGGCGGCGCGGCCCGGGCCGGTGCCGACGGCGCGGATGCGATCGAACACCGTGCCGAGGGCCGCCGCCGTCATGCCCGCCTCCCTCGACACGTCATCGGCCGCGCCATCGGCGCAGCGGCCCGGTCGCGACGACTACGCGAACCGCCGTTGCGACCGGGTTAACGGGACCGGTCACGGCTCGCCCGGTGCGGTGGGCGGACCTGCGGGCGAGGCGGCTTGGCCCGGCGGGGACGCGGGCGGCACCGGCGGCCCGGCCGTTCCCGTGACGTCCGGCTGGAGCAGCGAGAGCGTGATCGCGCGGGCGACGTGCTCGGCCATGCAGCGCAGGCCGAGGTCGTTCAGGCGGAACTGCTGGCCGAGCATGTGGCTCTCGCCCTTGTCGCTGTGGCCGGCAAGGTAGCGCATCGCGTCGTAGCGCAGCACCAGCGGCACCTTCTCGCGGGCCGCGACCGTGCGCACGGCGCGCACGATGCTGGTGTAGTAGGCGTCGTCCGCCAGACTCGCGGTGTAGAGGGGATCGACCAGCACCACGTCGATCGCGTGCGACTTGATCCACGTCACGGTCTCGCCCAGCGCGCCGGCGAACGCGTCGAGGTCGACTCGGGCGAGCGCATCGTGCGTGCCCACCTGCCAGACCACGAGGTCGGGTTCGAGGTCGGCGACCATGCTGCGCAGGCGCTCGGCCGCGCCGGAGGCGATCTCGCCCTGCAGGCCGCGATACTCCATCAGGACGTCGACGTCGGGGAGCGCACTCTCGATGGCGGTCTCCAGCTTGACGGGGTAGGTCGCCGAGGCGCCGGGCGCCGCGGTGCCGCCGATGGCGAGCACCCGCACGGGCCGCTTCTCGCTCAGTGCCGCCTTCACCGCCCGGAGCTTGGCGAGGGTGTAGAGTTGGGAGCCCGGCACGCGGCATTCCGGCGACAGGCTCGGATCGCCGGCCTCCTCCTTGCCGGGGGCCGGAGGCGCGGCGAGCGCCGGGGTGTCGGACGGACGGGCGGGCTGGTCCTGTGCCCACGCGCCTCCCAGGCAGAGCCAGCCCGCGAGCACCGCGCCCGCGATCCCGGCCCGGCCCGTGCGCCGCATCGCCACCCTCACGTCCGCACCCGGGTTCGGCCGCGCCACTCGACGAACCACGCCGTGAGGCCGAGCCCGAGGATGCCGCAGGCGAGGACGGCGACATCCACGAGGAGGCCGCCGCCGGTGCGGAAGCGCAGGAGCTGGCCGCCGAGGCTCAAGATCGATCCCATCGAGAAGACGGCCAGGGAATTCCGGCCGAGGCTGGTCAGGTATTTGACGACTATCCCAATTCGCGGCGCGATGATGCCATAGACCGGGCCGAACGCGAGAAGCACGCCGAGGAAATGTAACAGGCGCGCCGGCGTCAGGTAGGTCTTGTCGAAGGTGAACAGCAGCCGCGGCTCAGGCACCGACATCGGGTCCGGGCGGATCTCCAGGACCGAGAGCACGATGCCGAGGACGACGACCGCGAGCCCGAGGGGGAACAGCCGGCGCGACCAGAGCCGCAGCGTGCCCGAGGCGCGGTTCCAGTCCTGCATCACGAAGCCGAGGACGAGGAGCAACTGCCAGCAGAACGGGTTGAAGAACCAGTCCCCCTGACCGGGCCAGGACGGCAGGTTCCACTCCTCGACGAGGCTGAGGACGTAGAGGCCGGAGGACAGCAGCAGGGCAAGCACTCGGCTCTCGCGGGCGACGAGAACGAAGGCGGGCGCGATCCCGAGCAGGACGACGTAGAGCGGCAGGATGTTGAAGAAGCCGAGCTGGTGGGTGAGCAGCACCATGCCGACGATGGTCTGGATCGGATCGGCGAAGAAGCCGCCCGCGTTGTGCCATTCGAGGATCAGCGGGTTGTCGAGGACGAGGGCGGTGCCCGCGATCATCGCGAGCGCCAGCGCCATCACCGTGAGCTGCGCCCGGTAGACCTCGATGGTGCGCGACAGGAGCCGCAGGATCGTGCGCGGGCGCGGCTCGGCGACGCCGTCGCGGCCGCGGGTGGCGATGCCGATCGACCAGCCGGCGAGGAACACGAACAGCTCGGCCGCGTCCGAGATGCCGTATTGGGAATAGGTGTAGCGCTCGAAGGTGTTGCCGGGGACGTGGTTGATGAAGATCGTGACGAGGGCGAGTCCCCGCCAGAAATCGATCGCGTTCGGGTCCCGCATCGCTGTGTCGGCTCCGGGGGCTGGTCTTGCGAGTCGGCGCGGCGAAGGCGGCCGTGATACGGCGGCCCCGGCCGGACTGCAAAGGTGGACCCGGGATCGAGGCCGCGCGACGAACCGGGGCCGCGCGTCCGCGTTACGCCGCTGAAGGAGATTTCTCGATGCCGACCCCGCTCCAGATCGCCGCTGCCCTGTCCGCGCTGATGCCGCTCGCGACGCCGCCCGGGGCCTGGGCTCAGGCCCAGACCGGGACCGGCGGAGGCGCCGCGTCCACGGTCACCGCCCCCAACACGTCCGACGTCGGCCGGACGAAGCCGCCGGGCGCCGCGGCCGGCGCCGCGAACGCCGACGACCGGCGCGCACGCACGCCCGAGCAGAAGAAGGACGACAAGATCCAGCAGGGCATCTGCATCGGCTGCGGCGCGAAGTAAGACGCGGACCCGGTTGATGGATTCGGGGACGTCGGTTCCCGTCATCCGCGCGTCCTTACCCTCCCCCGCGGAGGCTTGCATATGCACACATCGCTCCACGCGATCCGGGAGGAGCGCGGGTCCCCTCTCCCGCACGGGAGAGGGAGCCGGGCGGCGCTTCGCCCGATCCACGCAGCACCGGTCTCAGGATGTGTGAAGCCGCAAGTCTGCGGGGGAGGGAGCGCACGCAACCGAACCGATCGACCGGAAACCGCATAAGACGCGAACCCGGTCGCCCAACGGCCGCTTCAGCGCACCGGGTTCTCGCGGGCCAGCCGCAGCAGGTTCTGGCCGTAGGCGGTCTTCTTGAACAGCTCGCCGCGGGCGACGAGCTGGTCGCGGCCGATGAAGCCCTGCTCGAAGGCGATCTCCTCCAGGCAGGCGACCTGAAGGCCCTGCCGGTGCTGGATCGTGCGCACGAACTCGGCGGCCTCCAACAGGCTGTCGTGGGTGCCGGTGTCGAGCCACGCGTAGCCGCGCGACATCCGCTCGACGTGAAGCTGGCCGCGTTCGAGGTAGGCCTCGTTGACCGAGGTGATCTCCAGCTCGCCGCGGGCGGACGGCGTCACCCCGGCGGCGATGTCGAGCACTTGGTTGTCGTAGAAGTACAGGCCCGTGACCGCCCAGGTCGATTCGGGCTCGGCCGGCTTCTCGACGAGGCGCAAGGGGCGCCCGGCGGCGTCCAGGGTGACCACGCCGTAGGCCTGCGGGTTCTCGACGTGGTAGGCAAACACCGTCGCGCCCACTGTTCGCCCGGCGGCGCGGGCGAGCAGGTCGCCCATCCCGGCGCCGAAGAACAGGTTGTCGCCGAGGATCAGCGCCACGTCGTCCGCGCCCACGAACGGGCGCCCGATGACGAAGGCCTGTGCCAGCCCCTCCGGCCGCGGCTGCACCGCGTAGGAGAACTGCAGGCCGAACTGCTCCCCGGTGCCGAACAGGCGCTTGTAGTTGTCGAGATGCTCGGGGCTGGAGATGATCAGGATCTCGCGGATGCCGGCCAGCATCAGTACGGACACCGGATAGTAGATCATCGGCTTGTCGTAGACCGGCAGCAACTGCTTGTTGATCGACAGCGTCGCCGGGTGCAGCCGCGTGCCCGAGCCGCCGGCCAGTACGATACCCTTCATCGCTCACACCTCCGCTGAGACCGGCCCGACGAGGCGGTCGAGGATGGGATCGAGGGCCGCCTGCCACGGCCGCGGCGCGAGGCCGTAGGCCGCCGTCAGGCTTGCGGTGGAGAGTTCCGAGTTGGCCGGGCGCCGGGCCGGCGTCGGGTAGGCGGAGGTCGGGATGCCGAAGACCGGCACGTCGCGCCCGCCGCGCCGGACGCTGCCGGCGACGATCGCCCGCGCGAAGCCGCACCACGTCGTGACGCCCGCGTTGACGCAGTGGTGGGTGCCGGTCGGCGCCCCCGCGTCCGCGGCCATCCGCAGGGCGACGACCGCGATCGCCGCCGCGAGGTCGGCGGCCGAGGTCGGGCAGCCGTGCTGGTCGTCGACAACGGTGAGCGCGTCGCGCTCGGCGGCGAGCCGGAGCATCGTCTTGACGAAGTTGCCGCGGTGCGGGCTCACCACCCAGGCGGTGCGCAGGATCGCGTGGCGCGGGTTGCCGGCCCGCACCGCGAGTTCGCCCGCGGCCTTGCTCGCGCCGTAGACGCTCCGCGGCGCGATTGAGTCCTCGGGCCGGTAGGCGCCGGTACGCGCGCCGTCGAACACGTAGTCGGTCGAGACGTGCACCAGCGGGATCTGCCGGCGTGCCGTCTCGGCCGCCAGGATCGCGGGGCTGAGCGCGTTGAGGCGCCACGCGTCCACCGGCTCCGCCTCGGCCCGGTCGACCGCGGTGTAGGCGGCCGCGTTGATCACCGCCGCGTAGGCACGCCCGTCCATGCGGGCGGAGACCGCGGCCGCGTCGGTGATGTCGAGGGCGGCACGCTCCGGCGCGTCGAGGCGCACGCCGTCCGGCCAGGACAGGGCCCGCAGCTCGGTGCCGACCTGGCCCGCGCCGCCGAGGATGAGGATGTCCATTCAGACGCCCTTGCTCGTGCTCTCGCCCTCGCTGGTGCCGTCCCCGGCCGAGAGCCCGAGGCGTTCGCCGGAATAGCGCCCCTCGCGGATCGGGCGCCACCAGCCTTCGTTGTCGAGGTACCAGCGCACCGTCGCCTCCAGCGCTTCCTCGAAGGTCTTCGCCGGCGCCCAGCCGACCTCGGCTTCGGCCTTGCCCGGATCGATGGCGTAGCGCCGGTCGTGGCCGGGCCGGTCGGCCACGAAGCGGATCAGCCGCGCGTGCGGCGCGTGGTCGGGCCGTAAACGGTCGAAGGCGGCGCACAGCGCGTTCACCACCGCGAGGTTGCTGCGCACGGCGCGCCCGCCCAGGAGGTAGGTCTGCCCGATCCGGCCGCGCTCCAGCACCGCGACGAGGCCGCGGGCGTGGTCCTCCACGTGAATCCAGTCGCGCTCGTTCAGGCCGTCGCCGTAGACCGGCAGGGGGCGTCCTTCGAGCGCGTTGAGGATCATCAGCGGGATCAGCTTCTCGGGGAAGTGGCGCGGTCCGTAGTTGTTCGAGCAGTTCGTCACCAGCACCGGCAGGCCGTAGGTCTCGTGCC